>CAYMLA010000089.1:0-8965 GCA_964390785.1 uncultured Bdellovibrionales bacterium
GTTCGATTTGAGCTCGCGCGCCTCAAATTTGACTATTTTGCAACAGCCACTAGGCTTGAGCATGATAGCCAACTTTTTCGTTGGCTTCGCTCAAATCTCACAATTTCGCGATAGCCTCTATTTATGATATTGAAAGGAATCAGAGTAATTATGTGTTTCGAAGAGGTTGTTTGTGTAATCGTGCAAAAAGTCTTTTCTGGAGTATTCGGGATAAAAGTTTTTTGGTAGCTCTACTTTTTTGACTGGTTGATAATAGCTGCTGAGATCTCTTTTTTGAAAATCATTTTCTTCAGTGAGCGCGTATAAAGAGAACATAAATGTAAAAGTTGAGACTAATGTGAACGTTAAAATTCTTTTCATATGAAACTCCTTGTCGTTTATATACAGACTTATCGGAGCTTCTAGACCAAGACTAAAGTGCTATTCGCGTCTTAATTTGAAACACTGAGGGCTGTTTATTTCAAAAAAAAAGCCCCATTTGGGGCTTTTTTATTTGAAACAGGCTAATGATTTAAGACAAAGAGAGAGTGGAATCTACCAGAGGGATTGAGCAGAGTGAAGAACAGAAAGATCAACTCGTGCTTTTTTATTTGTTGTTACGGTTTGTCCTCGGACGAGAATTTCTCTGATGATTCGTCCTTGAGGAGCTTGAAAAGTATATGTTTCTCCTGAATTTTGACTGTAGTGTCCCATTAGTTCACGAATTCGTCTTGATTCACCATTTCCGAAGCGGACGGTGACATCAGAAAGACGAACGTCTCTTCTATCAACAGAAATACGGATGGCTTTAACAAGTCCAATGTGATGAGGCATTCTGATGCGAAGACTTTTGTCATAGCCATTGTCTAAGGTAAAAGATTCAATTCGTGCCCAATTCAATGAGGCGGGGATTTTAACAACGACATCAAGTTCGAGGATTTTGATGTTACCACGAAGAGTTATTGTCCAGTTATCCCAACTTTGACTTTGTTGATTGCCGAAGTTTCTTAAAACTTGTCGATCAAAGGTGTAACTTTGATTTGAGAAAAAATCGTTATAAGGATTGCCTAGTCGAACAGAATCAACTTCGTTCCATCCAATTTGAAGTGCTGCAATGCCTCGGCCGACTCTTGATTTACCCACAACAATAACCTGATCTAATTGAGCGTCTTCTGAAATAAAATGTCCCTGCATTCTCAGTTCACGTTTGAGATCAATTTCGTCGAAGCCTTGAGTCGTCAAGGTTTGAAACCAACGAAGCTTAAAGCTTTTTTGAGAAGCTTGAGTGGTTGCTCCAAGAGCAAAGGTTAATAATAGACTTGTTGTTAGCATTAGTTTTTTTAACATGATTACCTCCCATATTTTATTATTCATTGAATTTTAAAAATCCGTTTTCTTATGAATCACATAAAGCAATTGAGATGCCAATGTTTAAGAGTCATTTTGCAACCAAAATTTGGTCTTTATAGAGGGGAGTGATGCTAGAAAGAGCGGTGACGCGCAACAGCAAGCTGAATCAGTTCGTCAATAAGATCAGAATAGCTTAGGCCTGTGGCCTCCCAAAGTTTAGGATACATGCTGATTTTTGTAAAACCAGGGATGGCGTTGAGTTCATTAACATAGAGTTGTTCTTCATTTGTTAAAAAAAAGTCAACTCGAGCCAATCCTTCACATTCAAGAGTTTGAAACACCTTGATGGCTAATTGACGAATGGATTCTGAAATTTCAAGAGGAAGATCAGCAGGGATGGTCAGTTTGGCTCCATCGTCATTGATGTATTTGGTGTCATAAGAATAAAAATCATCATTTAAAATAATTTCTCCGACAACAGAAGCTTTTGGATTTTCATTTCCTAAAATAGCACATTCTAATTCTTTTCCTTTTGTAAATTCTTCAATAAGAATTTTTCGATCATGTTGAAACGCGATTTCGATGGCTTCATCGAATTCAGTTTTGTTTCTGACTTTACTGACACCAACTGAAGATCCCATGTTGGCTGGTTTTACAAAAACAGTTTTGCCTAAATAGTGTGAGACTTCATCATAAGAAATTTTTGATTTTTCAATTTGACGAAAAGATAAAAATTTTCCAATTGGAAGTCCTGCTTCCTTAAGAAGTCGTTTTGTTACGTCTTTATCCATTGATATTGCAGATCCTAAAACGTCACTTCCAACAAAAGGAAGTCCTGCTATTTTTAACAATCCCTGCATCGTTCCGTCTTCTCCAAAAGGTCCATGAAGAATTGGAAAAACAACATCCAAACTTTGCATAGAAAGAGGGTTTTCTTTTGAACAGCTTATAAGGGAGTATTCATTTTGTCCAGGAACGATGGCTTGAGACAAGGCGTTTGTGTGATTGAGAGAAATAAGTTTTGGATTTTCGGAGTTGAGAAGAAAATTGGCTTCATCATTTGAAAACCAGTGCCCGCTTTTATCAATGCCAATAAGAATGGGTTCGTATTTTTCTCTGTTGAGAGCAGAAATAATACTTTTTGCAGATTGCAAGGAAACTTCATGCTCTGCTGATTGACCTCCAAATAAAAAACCAACACGTTGTTTTTTCATAATGCGGACTCCAAGGTTTGATAAAATAATTTGCTTTTAAAAAATAAAAAAAATTAGGGTTCTATTCCATAATGCTTAATTTTTCGATGTAAATAACTTCTTTCTAATCCAATGAGTTCGGCTGTCTTACTAATGTTCCCATTATTTTCAGTGATCTTTTTTAAAAGATACTCTTTTTCAAATGCAGCGCGCGCTTCTCGAAAAGTTGGTAAAAACTCTGCTGGTTCGCCTTGGTTTTCATGAGAAGACAAACCTGCAAATTTGAGGTCATGAACATCAACAAAATCTCCAGGAGTTAAAATATAAACACGTTCAATAAAATTTCTAAGCTCGCGAACATTTCCTGGCCAGTTGTAAGAAATCAATTTCTTTTCTGCATTTTCAGAAAAGATTTTAGGCCGATAAGCCCCTTGACGAGAAAATTGATCGCTAAAATGATAAACTAAGCTTAAGACGTCATCTCGTCGTTCTCTGAGAGGAGGAATATTGAAAGGAATAACATTGAGTCTGTAATATAGATCTTCTCTAAAAGTTCCGTTTTTAATTTCTTCTTCAAGATTTTTATTTGTTGCAGCGATGACTCTTACATCAACACTAATTTTTTTTGTTCCACCGACACGTTCAAAAGATTTTTCTTGCAGCATGCGTAAAATTTTAGCTTGGGTTTTTAGGCTCATGTCCGCGATTTCATCGAGAAAAATGGTTCCTTGATGGGCTAAATCGAATTTTCCTTGTTTCATTCGTTCAGCTCCCGTAAAGGCTCCCCTTTCATGTCCAAAGAGTTCACTTTCAATGAGTTCTTCGGGAATAGCTGCACAATTAACATCAATAAAAGGTTGGCTTGCTCTAGGGCTTAAGTAATGAATGTTTTGAGCGACCAATTCTTTTCCCGTTCCATTTTCTCCCGTGATGAGAACCCAAGAGGCTGTTGGGGCGACTCGTGAAATGCGTTGCTTTAGAGAAACCATTTCTGCGCTTTCGCCAATAAGGGCAATGTTTTTTCTTAATTTTGTGAGAAGAGCTGTTTTTTCTTTTCTTTCTTGATGATAGTTGAGAATGTTTGAAATTGTGATTAGGACTTTATCCATGGAGAGAGGTTTTTCAAGGAAATCCCAAGCTCCCAATTGTGTGGCTTGAACCGCTGTTTCAATGGTTCCATGGCCAGACATAATGACAAAATCACAATTGATTTTTTGTTTTTGGGTCTCTTTTAATACATCAATGCCATCATATTTTCCAGGCATCCAAATATCTAAAAAGACAATATCTGGAGTAAAATCTTGAATGCTATTTAAGGCTTCTTGGCCGCTGCTAGCTGTCTTTACGATATATCCTTCGTCAATGAGAGAGGCTGAAAAAACATCCAAAATAGAGGATTCATCATCAATGATTAAAATCCGAATGTCTCGATTATGTACTTTCATCATCATTCTCCTTAGTATCCAATTTTTCGAATTCAATGGGAGATTTTAAATTCGATTTCCATTCATCTGTACTGATAACAGGAAGCTCAATCATTATCTTTGTTCCTTTTGGTTCATTTGCATAAGCTCTAATAAATCCATTATGATCCTCAATGATTCTTTTGACAATAGCTAAACCTAAGCCCGTGCCTCCTTTTTTGGTGGTAAAATAAGGCTCAAAAATTCTCCCCCGCTCTTCAGTCGGAACGCCTTTTCCATTGTCGGAAATAGAAAGTTGAACAATTTTTAAAAGACTATTATAAGCGATTTTGACAATAATTTCATTATTAATTTCGTTATCAAATGCAGCAATCGCATTATCTAAAAGGTTAATTATGGCTCTTTTGATTTGTTGAGGATCAAATTTAAAGCTGGGAAGATCAGTGTTTTGTGAAAAATGGAAGCTTTTGTCTTTGTGTGCCGTTAAGTAAAGAGTAACAACCTCTTGTACGATTTCATTGAGATTGGATTGAACAGGTTTTGATTGTGGCAGCTTAGCGAAGTTACTAAACTCATTAACCATAGACTTAAGATCATCGACTTGTTCAATAATTGTTTTAGTGCATGAATCAAAAGCAGTATCATTAATGATCGTTCCAAACTTTTTTTGTAATCGCTGAGCAGAAAGTTTAATTGGAGTTAAAGGATTTTTAATTTCATGAGCAATTCTTCGCGCAACATCTCTCCATGCAGCCGCTCTTTGTGCATTGACTAAAATTGTAAGATCATCAAAAACAAGTATTTTTCCTAATTCATTATTTGAGCTATCATAGAGGATAGAAAGGGTCATTTGCATGGGCAAAGTGTTGTTATCAATATTGACTCGAACTTCTTTTTGAATTCGGTCGACTCCATGATTTTTCATTGATTGAAGAAGATCAGAAAATGTTTGATAGTATTCATCACTCATTAAATCACGAATGTGTCGTCCAATAAATTGTTCAGGAGAGGCTTTTAAAAGTTGTCCAGCATGATTGTTTATCGTTGTAATATAGCCTTTTTGATCGACAGAAACGACACCCGTGTTGACACTGTCCAAAACAACTTCAACATATTGATTGTGTTTATCTAGGTTATCTAATGTTTCTTTTAAGTGAGCATTAGCTTGTCGAATGGTGTTTTCTGATTTTGCAAGTCCAAGGGTCATTTGGTTAAAACTATCAACAAGTTGAGAAATTTCTTCACTACCAGAAGAGATGTCGACTGTTTCGTATTTTCCAGAAGCGACTTGTCGTGCCGCTTCTCCGAGAAAAACAAGGGGGATTGAAAGTTGTCTAGCAAGATAAAAACCAAACCAAGTTGCTCCAAGTAAGATGACGAGGGTCATTAAAAACAAAATCACTAAGTAAATTGACTTAATGGGATACTCAAGCTGATTCGTGTTTCTAAAATCGTCATAGGCGTCAGCAATTTCATTCATTTTGCTAATTAAAGACAAGGGAATAAAGCTTGAAACAACAATCGCTCCACCACGATGGTTTGATCGAACGGGAACAATCACTCTGACGAGGTTTCCTTCACTAAAAGGATGGATTGTGCTTCCCTCAATGTCTTGAACAATGCCTTTTTCTAAAAAATCCAAATTAACACGTGGAACAATGGGAATTTTTTCATCTTGGCTGATAGAAAGAATTCTGTTTTCGAGCAATGAAGGATAGTATTCAACAGAATCAAGACTAAATTTTTTTCTTAAACTGGTTAAGCGATATCTTATTACATTTTCGGAACGAGTTGCACCCAAAGAGGTCGCAATTTGATGAGCAAAGTGATAATTTTGTTTTTTTGCTCTGAGATAATAAGAATTAGTGATTTCAAGTGAACTTTTAAGAACCCCTGAAACCTTAACGCTAAACCATTTGTCAAAACTACTATTAATATAAAAAACGGATATAAAAAACATAAGGGTTGTCGGGATAAAACTAAAGGCGACAAATGAAGCAATCAGTTTGCCTTTTAATGAGCGTATACGATGTCCCTTTTTTTCGACAAAGCTTTTAACAACATTGCGAAAAATCATAAATAACAAAAACATCAAAAGAACAATGTTGAAATTAACTAAACCAAAAAAGAAAATAGAATGAACAAAGGGAAGTTCGCTGCTTATTTTAAATAGAGTAAATTCAACCCAAGTGAGTAAAAGAAAAAGCAAAGTTGCTATAAGAACAGAAGCAACTTCACGTTTTCTTTTTTTCTTTTCAACTTGTGGCGGTAATGGTCTCCACAGTTTTTCAGGCATAACAGAAATTTATCATTGTAGAAATTCTTTATATATGGATTGGCCAACATGAAATGAGGGGCCACCTTTATTAATCAGTTTTAAACAAAGTATTTTAGCGTCTTCAGTTGGTAATTGGTCTTGGTTAGTATAGCTAAATCCTGTTTCTTGTAAAGCCGAATGCAAAAGAAGTTTTGCATTATAATCGCTAACTTTTTCTTGCAAGCGGCTTAAAAAAAGTCCTGTTGTTAGTTCTGATCCGACAATTGTTTGGCTCATTTTTTTCTCCTTTGTTATGCATTTAATATTTGTTTTTTTAAATTAATCATTTCGATTGTTACTTCGGCAGCTTCAGCACCCTTATTTCCTTTAGAGCCGCCCGATCGAGCAAGCGCTTGATCCTCATTTTCAGTTGTTAAAATTCCAAAACCAATTGGAATTTTTGTTTTTAATTGCAATTGCGAAAGTCCTCGTTCTGCACTTTTACAGACATAATCAAAGTGAGAGGTTTCTCCTCGAATGACACAACCGAGAGCAACAATTCCATCAACAATTTCTTTTTTTAAAATCATTTTAGCAGCAAAAGGAACTTCAATTGCTCCAGGGACTCGGTAAACAAAAATATTATTTTCAGAGACGCCAAGGTCTTTCAAACGTGATAATGCGCCTTGTTCAAGTTTTTCTGTTATGCTTTGATTAAAGCGAGAGGTGATCACTGCAATTTTTAAATCTTTTCCTTGAAGCTGACCCTGTACTGTCATAATAGTCCTCTGTTTTCGTGTGCTGATGTTTGCAAATGAATGGGGTTGTTTAAAGGCAATGAATTTTTATCATTAAGTCGATACTCAATCAGGCTCGCAATGGTTCCCATTTTAATATTATGCTTAAGTGAAAAACGTTTTAAATCATCAAAACGAGCCATGGTTCCGTCTTCGTTCATGATTTCGCAGATAACTGCGGCCGAGTTAAGTCCAGCCAATTGACACAAATCAACACTGGCTTCTGTGTGGCCAGCTCGTTTTAAAACGCCTTCTTTACAAGCTTGAATTGGAAACACATGACCAGGGACAATAAGATCATTGAAGTCGCAATCTGGACGTGAAGCCACATAGATCGTGTGAGCGCGGTCAGCAGCAGAAATTCCTGTTGTGACTCCATGGCGTGCCTCTATACTAAGGGTAAAGGCTGTTTTATTAGGAGATAAATTAAAATCTTTACGAATCATGAGAGGAATTTTTAGTCGTTGAATTTGTTCTTCACTCATGGCTAGGCAAATTAAACCACATCCATTTCGAGCCATAAATGTGATTTTTTCAGGGGTGACAAAATCAGCAGCAAAAACAAGATCGCCTTCGTTTTCACGATTTTCATCGTCGACAAGGATCACTAATCTCCCTGCCTTAAGTTCATCAATGAGTTCAATTACACTGTTCATTAGATCCTTTTTTATGGGAAGCAACAGGGTTAATGTTCTGCTTAGCTTGAAAAGCATTAATCTCAAGCCCTCTTACAATGGCTCTCGCCATATAATCAGGTTCAATGCAAACAAAATCTCCAATTTGAAGGTCTCCAAGGTTTGTGCGCTTTAGGGTTTCAGGAATAAGGCAGACACTGATGCGGTTGTTTTGAACTTCATTTAAAGTTAAGCTAACTCCGTTAATAGCGAGGCTTCCTTTGTGCCAAATATAAGCGAGCACATGATCTTCAACTTTAAAATCAAGAATAAGGCAATCTTGAAGGTCTTTTCTATCAATAACGGTTGCGAGGCTATCGACATGTCCTGTAACCAAATGACCATGAACTCGTTCACCAAATTGCAAAGATCGCTCCAGGTTAAAACGTTTGTTGTCCCAGTTTCGTTGTTTCCATTTAAGGACTTGCAAAGTTTCGGCCGCAATTGCAAAAGTCATAGACGAGTCATTAAATTGTTCAATAGTCAGGCAAACTCCATCCACAGCGATGCTTTCTCCACTTGATAAGTCATTGAAAGTATCAGGTTTTTTTATTTTCCAGCGAACAATATTTTTTTCTTGTTTTTGACTTAATAATTCACCTGTGGTTTCAACAATTCCAGAAAACATTATTTCTCTTCCTGTTTATATTTTTGACAAAAGGACGATTTTTTAGAGTGAAAAAGATCAATGAATTGTTTTTTTCGTTGAATAAGCATTTGTTTGAAGAAATTAAAAAAGAAAGAATCAAAAGAAAAGACTTGTGCGGTGAAAAAAATGATTAAAAAAAGCGTTAAAGGAAATTTAATTATCCGTGGCACAGAGCTTAATTAACCCTAATCTTTGTGAGGGTCAAGTGTGTTGTAGGTTTTGATAAAAAAAACTATTAAGTGGTTGTTTTGCAGCGAGTGTTTTTTAGCCAATGTTTAAGATTTCAATTTCTATTTTTTTGATGGAAATCAGGCATTAAGCGTTAAGATTCTGAATCTGATTCAGGGGGTGCTTAACTTATCGAAATCCAATGGCTATTTTATCTTTGTGAGGATTTGTAGACGGGTGGAAAAGATAGCTTCTTGGCTCTTTATATCGCACAAGAGCAGTTTCATATTGTTGGTCTCATTACATTCGTTCCAGTTAGAAAAACTCAATTTCATGTGCATATCAATCAGAAATGAAAGAATAGGCAAGCTCTCTTTTGGCAAAATTTTAATAACTTAAGACAAAGAGGCTGATAACTGGCTACTGATAACTGTAGGCTGGGGACGGAACGAAGTGGAGTTCGTATTATGTTTT
>CAYMLA010000090.1:0-7734 GCA_964390785.1 uncultured Bdellovibrionales bacterium
GCGTAATGATAAATTTGCTTAAAAAAACGAGATCTGGGAGTCTTATAGTATAAGACTTAGCGGTAAAAAGAACTGGCAAATTGGTCTCGTTTTTAACGGACATTTGTTTTCGTTTGCCTGTAATTTTAGATAAGAGTTTCAAAAAGTGAAAAGATTGATTATTTCTCGAAGAGTATAGCGATAAACACTGGGGCTATGGGGTCTTGGTTTGGGATAAGAAAGACGGTTAATGTTTTGAAGAGCAGGGAATGATTCAATGACTGAAAAAAGTTGATCATAGTAATCCCAATGAGCATAGTTATAGGCGTAAATCTGATAAGGCGTTTGGGGATTTTTAAGATATAATTTTTCAATCCACTGAGCTAAAGTTGATTCAGTCCACCAACTGGTTGGTTCAAAAGTGGTTTCGGTTAAAAATGGATAAGGGTTCAAAAATATTTCTCGTGCTTCGAGTTTAGCTCTTATAAATGCGTTTTTCGCTGTTGTGTTTTGTTGGTTATTTTTTTCGAGATTTGATCTAAATTCCCAATACCGTTGTAAGTGTAAGCTTAAGCCTGAAAGGCTTGGAGAAAAATCTTTATAATATTCTTTTATGCCAATTGACTGAGATTGGGCAATTTCTTTATCGCTATTAAATTCCACATCAGCACCAAAACTTAAAAAAGAAGTCTTGTAGTCTCTAAATCCGTCGAGCGTTGTGGCACGAATGACGCCATTCATTCCTCGATAATTGGGATTGTCAAGCTTGTCTTCATTTCTTTGGTAAATTGCTTCAAAGTACACAGGAAGTCCAATGAACTGTTGTGCCTCAAAATCACTTTGATTAACATTACTGATTTTCACTTGACTTGGAAAATGGCTCCCTGAGTATTCTGATTCACTGCTTTCATTGCATCCCAGCCAGGGGTGAGATTGCTCTTCCATTCGCTGTACAATCTGATGATGAGAAAGCATTAAAAACGATCCACGCACGACATTGCTTTCGAGCTTTTCCAAGCAATTGGTGTTGCAGGGGTAGATCTCTTCGAAAATATTCCACAGCAGATCCCAATCTCTAGCTTTTAGGGGGTCACTTTCAAGGATCGTTGAAAAGTGTTGTGGGCGATAGCTGCGTTGTAATAATTGATAGTTTTTTAGGTCATGTGAAAAATGTGAATAACGCCTCAGAGGAGAATAACTAGCAGCTAAAGCGATATGACGATGAAAATTTGATACAAACGAAGCCTCAGTGACACCATTGAGTTCTTCCGTCCAAGCATGGAGCCGTTCTGGATCAACAAAAGTGGGATGAATCAGCCTTGGAAAGACTTCGTTTTCAAGTGTGGTTAGAAGACGCAATTGGTTTTTTTTATTTAATTGGGCAATGGGTGTGACATAAAGGTGATGCTTTTGAATTGGGTCTGTGGGTGAAGAAGAAATTTTAAATTCAAATTCTGAGAGGCTTAGCGTGCCCATCTCTTTAATGGCCCAATTGGATTTTTTAAGCAAGATCCACTGGGCACCAATTTTTGGTAATGGCTCAGCTTGGGATAGACAATCCAGTGTGGCTTCAATGGAAAAATGAGTTGTTTTTGACTTGAAAAATTGTGTGCAATAATTATTTGCCAAGCTAAAATTTGAAAATAAGACAACAGTTGCTTTTATTAAAATAATATGAAACAAGGTTTTTGTAAAATTCATCGATACTCCAAAATGATAATATCATCGGGTGAATTGTTAACCAAAATTAACTCATCAATGATAAATTCTTCGTAATTAGAAATTTCGGGGTTATCTTCTGCATTAAAATAAACCTCATTGCCCTGATAGACTAAAAATGTTTCATCATTTCGTTTAAGCACTCTAACAATAGACAGATCGTGGTTTTCAGAAAAACGATGACGTTCAATAACACGGGGGTGAAAACGTAAGATCTGCCCAGGATATAAAGTGGTTTTACTATTTACACTTGTTTTGGGGTGGGATGCAAAGCCTTGCCATTTAGGAATAGAGTAAAGCTTTTCTTTTGGAGTATTAAGCACTAAGGCGATGGCAAAGAAAGTTAGAAAGTGTTGTGGGTTTAAATAACGACCATGAGAGTAATTACGATGAACAAGACTTTGTTGAGCCGATTGCATTAAGTTAAAAAAGTACTCTTTAGAATACCTGTCTTCATCTGTGCTTATGGTTTTGGCCGAGTTTTGTATCATTTCAACAAGAGTCTCAGCATGACCAAACTGTTCAAAAAGATAGCGTGAAAAAAGATAAGAGAGAGCATAACTATCGCCAAAAAATGAAAATTCGTCCGTAAATAGAGGGGGAATTTCATTTTCCCTAGAAAACAACGTAAGCCTTTCTTTTACTATTGGGCTATCGATTAAAGATTCAACCAACATCGCGACCCCTTCGTTTAGCCAATGGGGAGGGTTATATTTTGCAAGAATCAAATGGGTAAATTCATGATGTAGCGTTTGCCAAATAAAAGTGCTTTCACTCAATTGACAGTTAAGTAAAATGGCGTGCATTCCGTCTCTGGGATAATTATAAAGATGAAATCCCACGCTTTCAGTGGCACCAAAATCAAAGAAATAAATGTAGGTTTGGCTCCTTAAAGCTTCGTCCCACCAATTGATAGAAAGGTGCTTAAAAAACAGATCTAATACTGAGTCAGGCTGTTGATAGAATGTTTTTATCTTTTGTCGATAGTATTCGATAGGCAAAGCGCAATTTGATTTAAAACCTTCTTGTGTTTGTGCACCAAAAATATAGGCATTGTGATTTTTTGCACTGAAAAGATGTAAAGCCGGTTTAATGGGCATGTTATCCAAATTGTACTTGTTGTCCGACGTTATTTGAGGCTGTTGAATAGAAAAGATGACGTCCTTGTCATTTTTTGAAATCGGGGTTGCTGCTGAGGTAGAGAGAGAAAAAAAGGCAAAAAAGATGAGCACTTGTATTAACACGAGTAAAAGAGAGAGCTTTGTGAAAAAAGCTCTCTTGCTGTTCCAGTAGTAATTTATTTTGGGATTTAAAAGTATCAATTCAACTCCCTATCGCCAGTTAAATGGTTAGTTTTGTAATAAATATGGATTATAGGATTGATTTAAATTAACTTCTGGTTCAAATCCAAATTGCGTGTCAACAATCAAACCATTAGCCGAACGAAATAGGATTCCATATTTTCCAGGAAAAAGAGTGATAAAGCTATCTTCTTTTGCTCTGCCAATAGAATATAAGTTTAACTCTGACCAATTTAATTGGGAATTAACTTCTACTGTTACATTGTAGTACAAGTAAAGATCATATTCATAACAAGAGTTGCAATATTTGTTATAGTGATAGTGATAAACATATTGAGTCCAGTAGATCTTGTTGTTTTTAACGCGAGCAATTTGATACATTCCTTTGCTTTTATCAAAATTTATCCAAGAGCCTAATAGGTCTGTAGCTGTTTGTGCGCGATCAAGACTTTCACAAGCCTGTCTTAATTCAGAGGACTTGTTTTTAGCATTATGGCAATCAATCAGTGTGTTTTCAGGCCAATTGGAAGTCCAAATTTCTCTTAAAAATTTATCTCTTTCTTGACTCGTTGTTAAATCTCTCACTATTTCAAATAAAAGTGATGAGTCATTAACAGAAGGGAATGTGAGTCTCCCCAAAATGAGTTCATGAAGAGTGGTTTCATGTGCATCCGAAGTTAGCTCAATCAACTGACTTGAGCTTCCTTGATAGTTAGCCCAAAAAAATCCAGTTGGCAAATCACCGACGGCTTGATTGAGTTTGACTCTAAGCCTCTTGGTGCAGCCTCCTTTTATATAGGCATTTTCAATCCTAGGGCCACAATAATACAATTCAATATCCTGATTTTGCTGGTGCCCAGGAGTTCCAGAAAAAATTAGCGACGGGAGATTAACGAGTGACTGAGGCATTTCAATTGCAGTGTATTCGATTGGCTCTATGTAAAAAGGAACTCCTTTTGCGGCACTCGTATTGCAGGCGTATAATGCCATAAAGGCGATCACTGCAAAAAATAGATTTAAGTTTTTTATTTTATTTAGTTTCATCAAGGTTTTCATCATTTCCTCCACAATTTTTTTTTCTAGAAGGTTATCAGACACGCATTTTCTGCGGAGGATTTCCTTTCTCTAGTTGGTGGCTGTTGCAAAACAGCCACTAGTTATAATTTTTTTTGATTCATTTGAAGTTTTATGAATCTTTCTAAAAATTTATTTTCATAATTTTAGTTCTTGTCGTTTTATCTCTTGGTAGCAAATCCCTGTGTCTTACGATCACGTGAAGCAGCGCTGTTGTTAGCTCCAAGAGGACTGTTCGCATTATTTGAGTTGTGATAACTGTCATAGACCTCTTCATAGGGATCAAAATCGTGTGCAGAAGTTTCGATTGCTGGATAAATTCGATTGACATCATTGAGTAATCCACTTTTCATTCCCACCGCTTGAGATACAGATTTCTTCACGTTATCTAGATGGGATTTGTATGAAATATAATAGTGCCCCGGAAACAGTGCTAAAACGGAAGCTTCGGGCACGCCGGATCCTCTAACATTTAAATTATATGTTTCCACATCAAAAGACCAAATTTTTGTGTTATTAAACATCCCTCCCCAATGATAGGTAAAATCCATATTTTCAAATGTCATTTTGTTAAAGGTTTCAGGATTAAATTTATCAAAGATATCCATCCAGTAAAGGCTATTATTGTGTTCTCTACAGAAACTTCTTGTTTGTGACTTTATATTTTTGGGGATTTTGTCAGATAGATCTCTAAAACAATCTTTGAAAACACGACCAGTTAACCAATCAGACATAATAACTTTTTCTTGTTCAAGAGGCTTTTGTAAATTTGGCCAAATCGTGGCTGAATAATCTCCCTCATGATCTTCAGGAAACCTTAACACAGCTAAGGGAATAACGGTGGTTCGATCTTTTAGCACTTGAATGATACCAGGAAAAATTTGACTAATCCATGAACCAGAGTCGATTAGAGAAAACTCTGGTCTGACGTCGATTAGATAAAACCCTGGTCTAACCTTTAAGTCTTCGTTAGCTTGAGTTTTTTTATAGTAAACACAGTTTTTATAGCTTGAGAGCTTTCCAGCAACGTTTAATGTAAGCTTAGGCATAAATTTACCCCCATTAACATCTCCCTCACAGCGATAGACGTTAAATTCTCTTGCAGATGTTGATTCAGGAGCTCTAAAAACTTTAATAAACCCATGAGCGTTTAATCCCGCAGGCAGTGGGGCTGTGATTTCTTCATAAATCTTGTCCAGATCTCTTTCTTTGTGAATGAGAAGGGTAGCCAATGTATCAGCAGCATTACCAATTACTCCTGTTGCATCTTTGGTGAGGTAAAAAGGTGGCTCAGAAAAGTTTTCAGCCAGTAAAAGTTTGGGGGCAAACAGGGCTAGGGCGACGATTAGAGTGCCAACAAATTTGTATCTTTTCATAAATTCATCTCCTTTTTAAAAAAACGAAACAACTCAAGTTGTGTCGAAATAGTGGGCAAGTCATCATACGTCGCACTGGTTTGAGTGGTTAATGATTCGACTGACCGGTATTAAATTCATATTTAATTGATATAGTTTTTTTCTTCTGTCATTGTCAGAGTCAAATTGATTGGTTATTTCTAGAAGAAAATCCCATAATTTCTTTTTAAGTTTAATGTATTCATCTTCGTTTAAGGTAAATAAAGAACACAAAAATTCTCGCTCTTGCGGAGGAAGATCGATCGCATGGATTGCTTCTTCAAGGCTGTTGCGATGGTAAGCTTGAAGAGCAATATTTCCCAACGATTCTTTGGCTTGAAAGCTCTTTGAGGTTGCTCGCCACTTGTTGCCATCCTCTGACTGTTGTGCAAGACCTAAGCTTTCAAGCATATTGAGCAGTTCTTTAATTTTGGTTTCGTTGGTATTGAGGCAGTAAGCCAGTCCACTGAGAGTTTTTTCTACACCGTTACAACCCAGTAGCACTTGTAATCTCGGCCCCAGATGTGAAGAGAAAAAGGAGTAGTAATCATAGATGTTCGTTCGGTTGCTTCCCTTTAAGGCGCGCGAGAGTTTTTTTGCATACTGCTCTTTTATTTCAAGTGTTGGGGATTGGCTAAAGCGCACCAGATTAATAAAGTACTGTTGGTCTTTTTTATTGATTTTTAGTCCGCCAGCAACACGTTGCAGTGAGGGCTCTGTGAAGTTTCTTTTTCCAATGATGAGTAAACGCAAAAAAGATCGAGAATTAAACTTCAACTCTTGAGCCCAACTGGCATAGGTAAAATTTCGATCCACTGATTTTTGCCAATAATAGTAATCAGCAAGAAACTTATTGGGGTCCAAGTAATTTCTTACATTGGGTGAAGTCAGGGGTTCTTTTGTGGTTTCTGTGTTCTCATTCATGGAGCGGACAGTAATAAATAAAATCTTGTAACGCAATATATAAATTTTACACGTGTTTACAAAATGTATTAATAAATATCTATAATCAAAGATTTTTTTAAAAAAAATTTACATAAATGTATTCACTGTGAACACAAAAAATACTTAACGCAACAAGTCAAACAATTGAGGCCCTTATCGTGCGGGGCGCATTTACGCAGAACTTACGCTTTTGTATGATTAATCTATGTCATCAAAAATCGACTCCTTCGATCTCCACTCCGAACATCAAATTCACCCCTCTTTTTATGATAGGAATAAGCTTGTTGCTCCTAAAGGAAAAGTTTTTATTCCTCTTATGGGTTCAAAACTGGCTTGTGGACTTTTTGGAATTCATGATGATTTTATTGAAAACTACCAAAGTTTAGACGAACGATTCATTAAAAATAAAACAAGCTCCTTTTTATTTGAAGCCATTGGAGACTCAATGGAACCCAGCATTTTTAAAGGAGATCTTTTATTGGTTGATCGCTCGATTGAATATTATCACAGAAAAATTTGCGTTTTATCTTATGAAGGAAGTCTCATTTGTAAACGCGTGTTTAAAATCCCAGAAGGAATTATTCTTCATTCTGACAACACAAAATACAAACAACTCATTATAACAGACAACAGTCTTGTTGAAATCTGGGGAGTTGTTACGTCAAGGCATGGAAGCCCCCTTTAATGAATAAAACAATTTTTGCTCTAGTCGACTGCAATAGTTTTTATTGTTCTTGTGAACGACTATTTCGTCCAGATTTAAAAACTGTTCCAGTCGGTGTGCTTTCTAATAATGATGGTTGTTTTGTTTCGCGCACAAAAGAGCTTAAAGAACTTGGCGTAAAAATGGGAGAGCCTTATTTTAAGGTAAAGGATTTATGCAAAAAAAATAATGTGGCCGTATTTTCTGCTAACTTTTCTCTTTACACAAACCTATCTGATCGTGTGATGCGAACACTTTCTACTTTCACGCCTGAACTTGAAATTTATTCTATTGATGAAGCTTTTCTTAACCTCACTGGGTTTAAAGAAGATCAACTTCACAGACTCTGTCAAAAGATAAAAAAAACCGTTGAACGAAACACAGGAATTCCGGTGAGCATTGGTGTTGCTTATACAAAAACTTTAGCTAAAGTTGCTAATCATATAGCCAAAAAATCAGACAAATCCCAAGGAGTTGTCGTTTTAATCAGCGAGCAACATATTGAGATTGCTCTAAAAAGAACACCCATTTCAGATGTTTGGGGGATTGGAAAAGCTTCAAAAAACAAATATCTAAAATTAGGAGTACAAACAGCATGGGATTTAAAAAATTATAAAAA
>CAYMLA010000090.1:7744-8926 GCA_964390785.1 uncultured Bdellovibrionales bacterium
ATTTGATCAAAATATTTTTACCAAAATCGGTCTTCAAACAAAGGAAGAACTTGAAGGACTTCCTCGGTTTAAACTCCAGGTTGTTCCAGAAAAGAAAAAAGAAATCATTTGTTCTCGTTCCTTTGGAAATCCTGTTTTTGATCTTGAATCTCTCAGGCAATCGATTGCAAATCACATTACGAATGCTTCAGAAAAATTAAGAAAACAAAACTCCACCTGTTCTCACATTGAAGTTTATGCAAACACCTCTCCTTTTAAAAACATTCTTCAGTATTATGCCTTCGAACAGGTTTACTTAAGCAGCGGAACCTCGAACACTTTCAAGCTGATTCAATACGCTTTAGAGGCTGTTGAAAAACTCTATAAAGAAGGCTATGAGTATAAAAAATCGGGCATCAAACTCTCTAATCTGACAGACGACAATCAAACTCAATTGTCTTTGTTTGATGAAAATGACTCTTTAAAATCCCTTCTTTTAATGAAAACAATCGACTCCATTAATAAAATCAACGGGCCAAATACGATCCAGTCAGCCTCTTGTGGATTAAATAAGAAAAACTGGAAAATGAATCAATGCTTTAAATCTCCCCGATATTTAAGCGGATACACAGAATTACCAAAAGCAAAATAAAACCGGTAAATAGTGGATTCTTTTTTGAATTGCCGCTATTGTAAGTTCTTGATCTTTTTCTTCTTTGGTAATGTGAAACTAAATATGCTTCCTTTTCCAAGTGTCGACGTCACTCCAAGTTGTCCGCTGTGGGCTTCCGCCAGCATCTTTGAAATATAAAGTCCTAGGCCGAGACCCGTTCGGTCTTGTCTGTGAAGCTGTGTAAAACGATCGAAAATGTGTTGTTGCTTTTCCTTAGGTATTCCCAAGCCGGTGTCTGAGACTGAGACTGTGATTGCAATATCGTTCGCTTCTACTTTGACTTCGATAGCCCCACCTTTAGGAGTAAACTTAAGCGCGTTACCAATAAGGTTTGAAAGAATTTGAACGATTCGATCCTTATCACATTCAACTGTTGCAACTTCTTTGCAAGATAGAGCTTTGAGTGAAATTGATTTAGAAGCCGCTACATGAGATAAGTTCTGAACGGATTCTCTGATCAAATCATTCACACTATTACAGCTCGGCTTAAGTCCTTCGACATTTTTCTGCATTATGCCAAATTTCAACTT
>CAYMLA010000091.1:0-8923 GCA_964390785.1 uncultured Bdellovibrionales bacterium
GATTTTATCACAACTCACCACTCAATGTCTTTTAACGCAACGCGAATATTTACTTTCTCAACTTTTTTCTCGGTTCCTTTTGACTCTATTCTTGTTGGCATGTTTATTTCATAATCACTCAATCGAATCCATTTATTGAGTCAGTTTGACTCTAAGTTTATTTATAATTTGTTGATTGTCATGTGGATTGTCACTTTTATAAATGAATTTTAAGAAACCAAAAAAGGGGGAATTATGAAAAAATTTTTACTACTTTTAGCTCTTACATTCATTATGCCGGGGTTAACCTATGCCTCGCTTGATTTATCTCAGGATGAAAATCTTTCTGATAATGAAACATTGGATTATAACTTAAACGAAGACGAATTTTTTGAGCTTGATGAACTTGCTGATCTTACTTTAGAAGAGCTTGGAATAGAAGATACTGATTTATTTTCTAGTGTTGAAGTTAAAAAACCCGGACACAAACCATATAAACCCCATGCGAAACCTTATAAGCCATACAAACCTCATGTAAAACCTTATCCAAACAAGCCGCACAAACCTTATGTGAAACCTTATAAGCCACATAAGCCTTATGCAAAACCTTATCCACATAAGCCTTACAAACCATACAAGCCCTATCCACACAAGCCATATAAACCCTACAAGCCATACAATCCTTATCCACAATATCCACACTATCCAACAACAAGTTATGTTTGTTTTGCTGAAAACCAATATGGTCAAATTTTTAGAGCGTGGGCTTTAACTTATTTTGAAAGTCAACAAAGAGTCATGAACCAATGTTATTTGTATTCTCATCAATGCTATCTCACTGGTTGTCACCCAACTCATTAAAGTTTAACAATTGAAATTTTAAAAAAAGAAAGAGGGATTTCCCTCTTTCTTTTTTATTCAATAAAGAAATTGAAACAGAAGACAATCGATAACCAATCGCCTATTCAGATAAAACTCCTATTTTTGCTTGAACAAAAAGTTAATAAAAAAATCAAAGCTTACAACTCAATACAACGTGCTGCGTCGTCTATTTTTCAATACATTTATTTCGTCTATGTTATCATGTAATTGTGTGACTGCGGACGAAACAGGGTGGAGTGCGCGTTATGATTATAAAATGTCCTAAATGTGGTTTTCAACAACCTGATGATCAATTTTGTGCAAATTGTGGCATCAATTTAGAAACGTATATCCCTCCTGAGCCCTCTCTACTAAAAAAACTAAATGCAAGCACTCTTATACATATCGCTTTATTCTTAGGTGTCGTTCTTATTGCAATTGCCTTAATACAAAACAACGATAAAAAAGAAATAAAAGAAAGAGTTCGATATTTTAAAACAGCAACCACCGATAAAGTTAATCCCAACGAACTCTCAGAAGAAAATCAAAAAAAAAATTCCAAACCAACAAAGCAAACAACTTCTGCAAATTTAGAACGTTCAAAATTAAAACCTAGCCAAGGAAATGATACAAATCAAGATCGCGAGGGAATTTCAGAGGTCAAATACGAACTTTCTGCAACTGATTCACAGACTTTTGCATCAGATCAATCCAAACCTCAACCAGTAAAACAAATTTCAGAGAAGCCCTCACAGGCTTTAGTTAAACCACAAAAAATATACACTCAATTTTATGAAGCTTCTCTCACTTTTATTTCTGAACTTGCAGAAGAAAGTCAAAAAAATGATGGTTTAGTAACATTTAGTGGCGAATACTCCTCTGGTTCTTTAAAAAATGCCAATAAACTTATAAGCAAAGGACTCAAAACAGAGCAACTCATTCTAATTAGAAAATCATTAAAAGCAATCCAACCCGACGGACAAATTGAAGAATGGTTTGAAGGCTCAACGAGTGGTTCTAAACAAAAATTAGGACTCACCTTCTTTATTCAAATAATTGGAGAACTCAGTTATCCCATTCAAACTGAAATTTCAATCACAAGACATCTTAAAGAAGATTATATGTTTCCAGTCGACTCTTATAGACTTTCTCGCAACGATAGTGTTTTTATTTCAGGAACACTTCCTGTCGATCCTTTAACAAATATTGATACAAACCTTTTACAAAATTCAATTATGAAAATTTATTTGTCTGATTTTTTTCAAAATCAAGAAACAACCTTTCTCATCTTATTTGGATTCCAATAAGAAAATGTCCTTTGTTTTTTGCAAAGAAGCTAATGTCTCTAATAACACTCACGAGAAAAACCACAAGCTACAGCCTTAGCTCCACTTGGCATAGATTCTGTCACAATTGCATTGATCCCAATTCGACAGTGATCCCCAATTTCAACAGGGCCTAATATTTTTGCTCCAGCTCCAATTAAAACTTTATTTCCAATTGTTGGATGTCTCTTGACCGGATCAAATTTTATCCCCCCTAAAGTGACCCCTTGTAAAATAAGACAATCATCACCAATCTCAGTCGTTTCACCAATCACAATCCCTAAACCATGATCTATAACGCATCTTTTTCCAATTTTAGCTCCAGGATGAATTTCAATACCGGTTAAAAATCGAGCAATTTCAGAAATTAAACGAGCAAAAAAATAGAACTGTATTCGATAAAAAAAATGAGCAATACGATACAAAAAAATAGCTTTAGGACCCGGATAAAGAAGTAAAACCTCTAAAAACGATTTGCTTGCTGGATCATATTTTAAATAGGCTTTGATATAATCAATCATAACGCTGATTCTACTTTTAATTTTTATCTTCTAAAAACGATTTTAAATAAAAATATCGATCAAAAAGAGGATTGTACGGACTCCACTTTGCCTTATCTCCCTGATTTGAAATATACTCATGAACGGTCGCAATTTTACTATCGAATTCATCAAGCATAGAAAAAACAAAAGCTTCTAATATTTTAGGCCTTTTAGGCGATCCAAATTCCAAACGTCCATGATGACTAAGCACAATATGCTTACATACGTCTTTCAATTCAGAATCAAACTCTAAAATTTCACCACATTTTTTATCAATTAATTCGCACGCAATTTCAATATGCCCTAACAAGCGTCCTCGATCAGTGTATTGAAAACCCTCTTGAACTGAAATCTCCCAAATCTTTCCAATATCATGAAGCACACATCCTGCAATTAATAAATCTCGATCAAGAAACGAATATTGTTCAGATATTGAATTAGACAACTGACATAAAGACAATATATGCTCCAACAACCCACCAATCCAAGCATGATGAATTGATTTTGCGGCTGGAGCTAAAAGAAGCTGAGCCTTAATGTCATCATCCTCAAGGATACTCTGTAACAGTCTTTTTAACTGTGTTTTTTCAACCGTATTCACTATAATGATTAATTCAGCAAACATATCTGAAGGATCTCGTAAACTAGAACTCAAAAAATCCTCCCTATTAAATTGCTCTTGCCCGTGAATTTCAAAATCATGAACAACGATCTGAAATTTTTCCTGATACAATTGAACACGTCCTTTAACATAAACAATCTGACCCTCTTCAAACAACTCGCTTTGTTTTTCAGCATTTTCCCAAATCCGAGCATCAACTTGACCTGTTTTATTGGACAAGGCCAAACTAAGATAAGGCTTTCCCGTTCGTCCTTTCAACAAAGCCTTATATTTAACTAAAAAATGCGCTTCAATTGCTTCTTTATCCGTTAATTGAGTAAGATCTTTCATTTTTATTTGTCTTTCAAACTTTAGATTTAATAACCCATTATCAAATTCAATTCTTTACTACGTCTTCCTCACAATGTAAATGAGGATATCGTGAATCATACAAAACAACATGACTTAAATAAAGAACCTCTTCTAAAACTAACGCAATCACAAAAGTCCCTGCAAGCACGCTTACGTATCTTTGATTGGTTGTGTTAACCTGAATCCCACTTAAAAGAGTCTGTTGCATATAACGTGAAACATCAAAAAAACGATGGCACCCACTCCCATGCGGATTACCATCAATATTTCGTTGTCTTGAATTACTTAAGTATAAAAAATGAATTTTTGAAATGACTTCAGAAGGAAGATTAAATGAAAACTTTAAAAAAAAAGTCCCACGTCCTGGAATAACAAAATGAGCCAAATCAAGTGCAGCTCCTCCTCCTGGCAACTCAACAAAAATATTACGCCCATCCAAAACACCTGAAGTTTTTTCAATTAATTCTACATTTATGGGAATTAGCTCTTTAGGAATATGAGTTGATTCTGCAACCTTATAACCGTACTCACTTTCATTTTGAAAAATACCTTCTAGATGATCCCATAACTTTGAAGGGATTTCAAATTTTGAATCAATCAAGTAATTGTCCGCTTTAAAATAATTTTGACTCTTTGAATTGACCTCATCAGAAAATTGACAAGAAGAATTTAAAATAAAAACTAAACTTAAAACAAATTTCTTCACTTATTTGAATCCTGAGCCATTTTTAAATGCAATTCAACGCTCGGCTTATAATGTTTAGACAAAGATAATGCTCTTGCCAAGTACTCTTTGGTTTTACTTAAATTCTTTTTATGAAAATGCACTTGTGCTAAACCAGCAACAGCCTCAACAGATTGTGACTGAACTCGAAAAATTTTTTCCCAATTTTGTTCTGCGCATTCCCAATCTGCTCTTTGCACACACCAAGATGCTTCAAGTTTTAATGGTAATAACGTCTGGCCACTCGAAGCGGCAACTTTAAGCAACGATTTTGCCTCCATTTCTCTGCCTATATTATTGAGATAATAAGCTTGAATGGCTAACGTCGTTGAATTTTGAGGATCCATTGTTTTCGCTTCAGTGATTTTTTGACGAGCTAATGAGGAATGACCTGATTTTATATCACAAACAGCAAATACAAGCTTAACATACAAATTGTCCTTATAAGATTGAAAAACATCCCGACACACATCATAAAGCTCATTCCAAGAAACATGTTTATCATAAATTAATATATTAGTTAAAAATTGGTTATCTAAATCAGGATTAATTTTTAAAAATTGATTAACCTTTTTAAAAAAACCTTCTTCGAAATTCAATAAATTTTCTACCTGCAAACTCAGTAAAAGAGCTTTTAAGGTTAAAACTGATTTTTCACTATCAAGAAAACCAAGAATTTTCTGAGCTTGCTTTAAATACGTTGGCTCATTATTATGAATCCCCCAATTAATCAGATTTTGAGCGCGCATCAACTGCGTCAAAGGATAATCATTAGAAGATTTAATGGCACGTTCAAAATAATTATTAGCCTTCAGAAAAAATCCTTGCTGAAATGCAATTATTCCCTTGTTAACAATAGAAACATAATCATTTTGATCTCCATTAAGAACTTGATCAAAATACTGATCAGCAAAACGATAACGACCATCAACCATTTCGGCAAGTCCCAATACTAAATTAGCCCACCTTTGAGTTTCTTTAGTTTTATTATTCCCTAATGCCCTTTCTAATAAGCGCCCCCCCTTAACTGTTTGTCCCTCTAAAACAATTAATAACGAAGCCAATCTTAACTGAATTTCAGGGTTTTCAGAATCAATCCTATGAGCTTCTTGAAGCAGTTCTAATGCTTTCTTGTAATTGCCTTGTTGAAAATTTTGAAACCCTTCTTTTGATAAATCCTGAGATCGAACCACATTTGCTGAAAAAAACAAGTTCTCCTTTTCAAGCAAAATATAAAAACTCATTCCAACAATTAATACAATAAATAACCAAGTCAACAATAGAGACTTATTGATCTTACGTTTAACACGAACGTCTTTTAAAGACCCAAAAGTTCTTAATTCATCAAAATGATCCGATTGAGGAGGGGGTTTTGTTGGCTTTTGTGGAATATTTGAATCAAAAAAATCTTCGTCTAAACCTGAGTCGGTATTTTCGTCAAACAAATCCTGAGTTAAAGACAGTGTTGAAGTCAACATGTCTGTATCTTCAGATTTTTCCCCCATTTTTTTTTGCACTTGAACAATGATTTCAAAAAAAAGAGAAACATCTCTAACAAAGGCCCATCGTTTTAATGGCAAACAAACTTCATCAATAACTGAAAACTCACCCGTTAACAGTCTTTCTTTAACATCATTATAACTTAATGGGCCAAAAACATGCCCAGATGATTTAACTAACCATTGTTTTTTTTCCGTATCTTCTTTCATACTCACTAATGCCTAAAATGTCGTTTACCCGTTAAAACCATACCCATGTTATTTTTTTTAACTTCTTCTATGACCTTATCATCATTTTTTGATCCACCAGGCTGAATAACCCACTTTACCCCATTGGATGCCGCTATTTTAATTGAATCTGGAAATGGGAAAAATGCGTCACTGGCTAAAACCAAATCTCTAACTCCTTTATGATGTTCATTGGCTCGATCAAAAGCATGCTTCACGGCATCGACTCGACTCACCTGTCCCATACCTAAACCAATGCTTTGTCCACTCTTTGTCAATGCAATGGCATTACTTTTTAACTGAGAACAAACCTTCCATGCAAAAATAAGTTCATTTTTTATTTCTTCAGTTAATAACTGATCTCCAATGACTGTCCACGAATCATTCCAATTTTCAATATAATCCGAAGATTGAAGTAAAAAACCACCAGATATCATTTTCATTTCAAGATCAAATTGTTGTTTTTTTAATAAATCAGGCCATCTCAGCACACGTAAATTTTTTTTCTTATCTAATTCAATAAGAGCTGAATTTGTAAAATCGGGAGCAATCACACATTCTAAAAAAACAGATTTCAATAAAAAAGCTTCCCTTGAATCGACAACTCGATTCAATGCAAGCACTCCACCAAAAACACTTAACGGATCTGCATTTAAAGATTTAGTCAAAGCCTCCTCAAGACTACTCCCGACTCCTATTCCACAAGGATTTGTGTGTTTAACAGAAACGACACATGATTCATCGAAAATTCTCAATGCTCTAGCCGCGGCATCAATATCCATTAAATTATTATAAGAAAGTTCTTTTCCTTGAATAATTTCTGCTTTATGAAGTCCATGATGACAAGATAATGTTTTATACCAAAATGCCTTCTGATGAGGATTCTCTCCGTATCTTAAATGAGAAACCAATTTCCCAGCAACCGATGTCTCTTGAAAAAAATCAAACGTTTGTTCTGAATGATCATACAAATATCTTGCTACACTAAAATCATAAACAGAAAGATGATAAAAAGCTTTTGCAGCCAATTGCTTGCGATCATCATTAGTGATTTCTTTTTTTTCTGAAACCCAAGCGTAGTCGGAAGGGTCACAAAGAACCGTTATACGATGAAAATTTTTAGCTGATGCTCTTAAAAAACTTGGCCCGCCAACATCAATAAACTCAACCTGCTCAATTTCACTAAGACCCAACTCTAACTTTTCAGAAAACGGATAAAGATTACCAATAACTAAATCAAAGGGCTCAATATTATAATCATCAAGAATTTTTTGGTCTTCTAAAACATTTGATCGCGCAAGCAAAGCCATATGAATATGAGGATGAAGTGTTTTTACGCGCCCATCCATCAGCTCTGGAAAACCGGTCTGTTCACTCACATCAATAACTTGAAAATGGTTTTCTCTCAAAAAACGAGCTGTCCCACCCGTTGAAACAATTCTTAATCCCTTTTCAACAAAAGGTTTTAAAAATTCAACCAATCCTGTTTTATCGGATACGCTAACTAATGCATTATTGAAATTTAATCGATTCATCTATTTTAACTCATTTTGTATTGAGTGACTGTTGCTAGTCACTTTTTTTATTTCACACCAGCCACTATTTAAATTGATCACTAAAAAGAAACTTTCGAAGCAAAGATTTTTAAATCATCATTTGTAATAAAAACTCCAGCACCTATATATGAAGACTGTTGCTCAGAATTATTAAGGGCATCATTAACCCCTCCCATCAAATAAATACCTTGAAAAATATTATAACGTGCTGTCGCTCTCAAATTCATGTCACTAAAATCAAAAGCTTCCAGAGAAAATTTAAGTTTTTTTCTGAATAAATAATAATCTATCCCAACTCCGCCTGTATTTTCAATTAAACCACCCTTTAATGAAAAATCATAGAACGTTTTACCAAAAAGAACCGTAAATTTCACTTTATTTTTATACCGCTTTGTTTCAACTTCATCAATCTCTGAGCCTGGAGGAGTTGTTTTAGTTGATTTCTCAATAACTTCCTCAACGCCCGCAGGATCATCCACAATTTGAATTTCATAAAAACGATCAAGCCCAGGAGTAATTTGAATTCCCAAAAATGATTTATAACTTCCAAGATCCGAGAGATGCGTTGAATGAAAATCAATGGCTGTGGACATCCTACGAGTCGAATCTAAAAAATCATTAATGCCTTCAATTGCTGTATTTAATTCATTCACTGTCGTTTCATCATTAACCAATCGGCCAATCGTTCCTTCACCTGCATTAATTTTTCCAGCAATATCTTCTACGCTATCCATTGAGCGATTGAGCTTTGCCAAGCTCAACCGCGCATCCGTCCACCCTGAATAAAAACCCTCTTCATTTTTTCTATCTACAAATTCATCAATATTACTTGTAATACTTCTTAACTGAGAAACAATTTCTCGAATTTCACCTTTGTTATCTGCCGCCATTTGAGACACATCTTTTGTAATTGCCTCTATATTTCGAACAATTCGTCCCAAAGCATGCTTTTCTGAACCATCATTCGTAACACTTTCTCTTATCACTTTTGCCACATCACTAATCGATTCGGCAATGTTTCCAATCTCTTTTAAAACAGAATTCATTGAACCCGTATCATTAACATGAATGATCTGCCCTCCCTGTTCGAGTGGGGGATTTTTTGGATCACCAGGAATTAACTCAACATATTTATCGCCCAAAATTCCATTGGCACGAGTTTCAATTCGAGCTGATGTGGTCAAATAAATATCTGAACGTAAAACCAATTCAACACGAGCCATTCCATCTTGTAAT
>CAYMLA010000092.1:0-586 GCA_964390785.1 uncultured Bdellovibrionales bacterium
GGCTCAACCGCCTTTGTATAAAATTAAAAAAGGACAAATGGAAAAGTATTTTAAAGACGAAATGGAGTTAGCGAGCTTTCTTCTTGAACAAGGTTTAAGTAAAATTGAAGTTCTAGATAGAGAAGAAAAAAGGTTAGATGAAACTGAAAAAAGAGCTTTGTTTAATCAAATTAAAAAATTTAACAAAGCGTTTAGTACGGTTTTAAATAAATATGATAAGGAAGTTCTTTATTATTTAATTAGCGAAAAAATAGATCTTAAGGATCTTCTTTTGTCAGATAATAATTCAAGAGAATTTATTGAAAAATTTAAAGATTGGGTTTTAGGAAATCCGATTTATGGAATCTCTGATGCTTATCATAGTTATGAAAAAGATGACGAAGATAAGCCCATTTTAAATATTGATACAATAAAATTTTCTCATCGTTTTACGACAAAAATCAGTTTAGAAACTGAAAAATCAATTGAATGGACAGAATTAACAGGACTTTGGGCTAATATTCAAGAAAAAGCTAAATTACCTTTAAAAGTGAAATTCGAAAAAGAAAAAAAAGTTGTGCTTGAAGAAATAAAAATGTATCACGAC
>CAYMLA010000092.1:596-4493 GCA_964390785.1 uncultured Bdellovibrionales bacterium
AGTGATTTTTATGAATTTGTAAATGAATTTAATAAAAAAGGAATTTATATCCAACGGTATAAGGGGTTAGGAGAAATGAATCCTAATCAATTATGGGAAACCACATTGAATCCTGAAAACAGGACTTTGTTACAAGTTGATATTAGAGATGCTTTATCAGCAGATGAAATGTTTAGTATTTTAATGGGTGAGCAGGTTGAACCCCGAAGAAATTTTATTTTTGAAAATGCATTGCTCGCTAAAGAACTCGATATATAGTGGTTGTTGTAAAATAAGAAAAGTGGAGTTGATACTATGGAAGAAACAATTGACGTTAAAGGCGTAACAAAAGTTGATATTAATAAGCAAATGCAAGAGGCTTATTTACAATATTCAATGACAGTTATTGTAGGAAGAGCTTTACCCGATGTGAGAGATGGACTAAAACCAGTTCATCGAAGAGTGCTGTTTGCTCAAAGTGAGCTTAATAATTATCATGATAAACCTTATAAAAAATCAGCTCGTGTTGTTGGGGATGTGATTGGTAAATATCATCCTCATGGTGAGAATGCTGTTTATGATACAATTGTTCGTCTTGCACAAGATTTTACAATGAGATACCCACTCATTGATGGTCAAGGAAACTTTGGATCAATTGACGGGGATAGTGCAGCAGCGTCTCGTTATACAGAAGTTCGAATGACTCAGCTTGCCTCTCAATTATTAGAAGACATCGATAAAGACACTGTAAAATTTGTTCCTAATTATGATGATTCTTTAGAAGTTCCGACAGTGCTTCCTTCAAAAGTTCCGAATTTGCTTGTTAATGGAAGCTCTGGAATTGCAGTGGGTATGGCTACAAATATTCCACCCCATAATCTATCTGAAGTTGTTGATGGTTGTATAGAGCTGATTCAAAATCCAGATTGCACGATTGATGATTTAATGAAAAAAATTCCAGGTCCTGATTTTCCAACATCCGGAGTTATTGCTGGAAAAAGTGGAATACATTCCGCTTATAAAAAAGGACGAGGGGTTATTTCTATCAAAGCCGTTGCAGAAATTGTTGAAGACAAAAATACGCAACAAATTATAATTTCTGAAATTCCTTATCAAGTGAATAAAGCAAGATTGATTGAAAGTATTGCTCATTTGGTTAAGGATAAGAAAATTGAAGGAATTTCTGATATTCGTGATGAATCCTCTCGTGAAGGCATGCGGATTGTTATTCAAATTAAGAGAAATGATAATGCAAATGTTGTTTTAAATCGACTTTATAAATACACACAAATGCAAATTAGTTTCGGAATTATTTTATTGGCATTAAATTCTCGAAATCAACCTCGAATGTTTAATCTTAAAGAGATGATTTCTGCATTTATTGATCATCGAAAAGATGTTGTTACTAAGCGATGTATTTTTCTTTTAAAAAAAGCACAAGCGAGAGCACATATTTTAGAAGGATTAAAACAAGCATTGGATCAAATTGATGCTATTATTGCGACAATTAAAGCCTCAAAAGAAACAGCCATTGCGCGATCTAATTTGATTAGTCAATTTCAGTTTTCTGAAGCTCAAGCTCAAGCCATTCTTGAAATGCGCTTGCAACGATTAACAGGGCTTGAAAGAGATAAAATTTTAAATGAATTAGAGGAGCTAAATAAAAAAATTGAAGGGTTAAAAATAATACTTGGAGATGTTAAAGAAGTTGAAAAAATAATTGTTTCAGAATTAGAAGAATTAAAATCAAAATTTGGTGACACTCGAAAAACTGAAATTATTAGTGATAGTGATGAGATTGAAGATGAAGATTTAATTGCGGATGAAGAAATGATTGTGACATTAACAAATACAGGCTACATCAAGCGCATTGCTTCAAACCAATATCGAGCACAAAAAAGAGGCGGAAAAGGTTTAAAAGGAATGGAGACTCGCGAAACTGATTTTATATCGAATATTTTTTCTGCGAGCACATTAACAACGTTACTTATTTTTACAGATAAAGGAAAGATTTATTGGTCTAAAGTCTACCGACTTCCTTTAGGAAGTCGAATATTTAAAGGAAAAGCCATTGCAAACGTTGTTAATATAGAGAGCACTGAAAAAGTTCAAGCCATTCTTCCCATTGATCAATTTGATCCGGATCAATTTGTTGTTCTTGTAACCAAAAAAGGAATAATAAAAAAATCGAGTTTAAAGCTATTTTCTAATCCTCGTCCATCAGGAATTATCGCAGCAACCATTGATTTGGATGATAGTTTAATTACGGCAAAATTAAGTTCAGGATCGGCTGATGTTTTTATTGCAACAAAAAAAGGAATGAGCATTTCTTTTAAAGAATCAGACGTTCGTCCAACAGGAAGAGGGGCTCGAGGAGTAAAAGCAATCTCTCTTGGCAAAGACGATGAAGTTATTGGAATAGATATTTTTGAAAAAACGGATGAAAGCAATGTTTTAATTGTTACAGAAGGTGGTTATGGAAAATGCACAGCAAAACAAGAATATCGATTGCAAAGTCGAGGAGGTTTGGGGATTATTACTCAAAAAATCACGCCTCGTGTTGGGCAGGTGGTGAGCACAATAAAAGTCACTTCATCAGATGATATTATTTTAATCACAGACAAAGGTAAGGTGATTCGAATGTCTTGTTCTGAGATCTCTGTTTTAGGACGAAACACACAAGGTGTACGATTAATAAACTTAAGTGCAGATGAGAAAGTAAATGCCATTGCTCTTGTCGATGAAGAACTAAATGAAGAACAGGATGAAGTGCCAAATGAAGAACATGGTGAAGAATTAAATGAAGTGTCAAATGAAGAATTAAATGAAGAACAAGATGAAGTGCCAAATGAAGAACAGGATGAAGAATCAAATGGAGACACAATAGAGTGATCAATCAAAGTGTTTTTTTTTTGTTTTTGTTAGTTTTTTATTTGTTTTAGCTTGTACAAATGAAGTTGAGGATTTGTTTAAAAAAGCCAATCAGGCTGTTAAAAAAAATGAATTTGATATTGCCTTAAGTTTGTATGATAAAATTTTTGCTGTCGAAAAAAATAGCGAAAAAGGTTTAAAAGCTCTTAAGCAAGCCTCTCATGTGGCTTATGTTAGAAAAAAAGATTTTTTTAAATCGGTCTATTATTTTAAACAAATTGTTTTGTATTCTAAAAGTCAAAAAGAAAGATTGTCTGCTCAAAAACATGTTGCAGATATTTATTTTTTAACAAATGACTATGAACAAGCCATTTCCGAAATCAATCAATTGATTAAGCAACAAAATTTTGGAGATCAAGGCTTATCAAAACGAGAACGTGTTAAATATCAAATTTATTTGGCTCGGTGTTATTTTTATTTAAGTCATTTTTTTCAAGTTAATTCTGAACTAGAGACAGCAGAAAAAGAGGCTGAGGTAAAAGAAGATCGATTTCAAATTCTGTTGTTAAAATCTCATGTTGCGATTGCTCAAAAAGATTATCCTGAAGCCATTAGAGTTTTGTCTCATCTTTATAAAAATTTCCCCAAGCTTTCAAAAAAAGAAAAAGTGCTTATGAATTTGGCAATCTGTTATGAAGAAAACAATCAATTTGAAGAGGCGATTAAAGTGTTAAAAGAACATAAAAAAGATTATCCAACACCAGAGTATATTGAAGCAAAAATTTCAAGACTTGTTCGAAAAAAACAAAATAAAGCGGGAGCGTTGGGTCCTCATAAATGAAAAGTCATCATAAAGAATATCTTATTTTTACAGCACTCGGCTTTGAATTGGTCGGAATTATTTTGGGCTTTTATTTTTTGGGTGATTTATTAGATCAATCTTTTTCAATGTCTGGTCTTGGGGTTCCTGTTTTTATTTTTATAGGATTTTTGTCTTGGTGTTTTCATGTCTTTTTAATTACAAAAAAGATATATGATAGTGAAAGG
>CAYMLA010000092.1:4503-8916 GCA_964390785.1 uncultured Bdellovibrionales bacterium
GAAAGGGAATAAGGAATAAGAGTGAGTTCAATTGCAATTGGATTTTTTTTTGGGATGCTGAACGTTTTACTTATTTCTTTTTTTGTTTATCGAAGTCTAGTTATTAAGAAAAAAAAGCTGACAACCGGCGTTGTTTTATTCAAGTATGTGCTTTTAATTATTTTTATTTATATACTATTATCTTTAGAAGCGGTGGATGTGGTTTTGTTTTGTATTGGGTTTTTTGTATCCACAGTTGTTTTAATTATGAGTGTTGGGTTTTATATTTGGCGAACAAGCGATAAAGAGGGTAAATGAATCACTTCAATTGGACACAACTTATCCCTGGAGTCGGACATCATTATATTCATATTGCAACAGCAATTATTGCGGTTGTGCTCTTGTTTATTTTTGGTTTTCTTGCACGCATGGCTTTATATCGAGTGGGTCTTTCTGCGCCTCCGGCAAATCATTTTTCTATTCGTGGAATTTTTGAAGTCATTATTGATATAAATGTAGGCCTTTCTGATATGGTGTTAGGACCCAAAGGTCGAATGTTTATTCCTTTGTTTACAGCCATTTTTTTATTTGTTCTTGTTAATAATCTTTTTGGTTTATTGCCAGGGATGAGTCCTGCAACAGATAATATGAATACCACTTTGGCGGTGGGATTATTTTCGTTTGTTGTTTATAATTTTTATGGCTTTAAGGCTCATGGTTTTGCGTATTTAAAGCATTTTCTTGGACCTCTTGTATTGCTTGCTCCGTTAATGCTTCCAATTGAATTGATTTCGCATGTTTTGCGTCCATTTACATTAGGGCTTCGTTTGTCTGGGAACATGATTGGAGATCATACGGTTTTAAGCGTGTTTACAGAATTAGTTCCCATTGGAGTTCCTGTTGTTTTTTATGGATTAGGATTATTTGTTTGTTTAATGCAGGCTTTTTTATTTACATTATTAACGATGGTTTATATTTCATTAGCTATATCACATGATCACTAAAGGAAGGTGGCGGAAATGAAGAATTTGTTGAAAACAGTTTTGGTTTTTGTTGGATTGATGGGATTAAGCTTGTTTGCTTGGGCACAAGGCGATACAGAAACAGCTCATCAAATCACCCAAGCAGGAGTGGATGTTACAGCTGCGGCAATGTGGGTCAGTTTAATTGCAGTAGGAACAGGAATCGGATTAGGCTTGGCTGCTATGGGTGGATCAATAGGGATTGGAAAAGCCGCGGCAGCCGCTCTTGATGGAGTAGCAAGAAATCCAGCGGTGCAACCAAAAATCATGATTTTACTTATTTTAGGTTTGGCCTTTATTGAGTCTCTCGTCATTTATATGACTGTGATTGCTTTTATGCACACAGGACTACTCAATAAAGTCATGGGTTCTGTTTTTGGTTTAGAATAATCGTCTTAATAAAATAATCAGTAAAAAAGGCAGCAACATAATTAAAAAAGGAGTAAACACATTGGCTTCAATGTATTCTCCTGTTTTCATATTACAACTGCCAAGGCTAGAAGAATGAGACGAATGATTTTTCGTTGTTTCATTCAAAATATAACAATCACTACAGCTATAAACAGAATTTTCATTGAGAAGCAGTTGAATGGCCTTTAATGGGTTCAGGCGTTTGTGATGGTAGGATCCAAGAGTGGTGTGATCCAATTGTTCATCTGCAGATTGAAGGAGAATGTTTTTAATTTCAATAGGGTTTAGGGTTGGTTTAATCGACAAGAGCAAAGCTGCAACACCTGCAACCAAGGGTGTTGAAATGCTTGTTCCTTTGCGAATGCCATAGCTTCCATTGATTTCAGGTAAAGTTGAAAAGATAGACTCATCCTTATCTGATCCGATGTCTCCACCGGGAGCAAGGAGAGCCACTTTTTTTCCAAAATTTGAAAAAGAACTTAATTCATTCTGCGAATTGATCGAACCAACGGCAACAACGGTATCCAAAGAGGCTGGTGAATAAAGGTCAGCGAGATCCGATTGATTTCCTGCTGCGGTAACAACAAACACGCCATGCTGTGAGGCATAGTTAAAAGCATCAATTTCAGCAAGAGTTGGATTGCGTTTGGCTCCCCAACTGCAATTAATGATTTGTGCTCCATTATCGACAGCATAATAGATGGTTTTAATCATTGCTGCCAGATCGCCTTTACCGGTATCTGTAAAGCCTTTTAAAGACATTAATTTGACATTCCAATTTAAGCCTGAAATTCCAAGCTGGTTATTGCCAACAGCTCCGATAAGTCCGGCAACGTGAGTTCCATGTGCAGAGTCAGGATTATCCCCAGGAGAAGGATCACCATCGTTATCAGCAAAATCATAACCATGAATATCGTCAATGTATCCATTTTGATCATCATCAACGCCATCAACACCGTTAAGTTCGGCGTGATTTGTCCAAAGGTTATCAATTAAATCTTCATGATTTAAGTCAATCCCCGTATCAGAGACAGCAACGATAACGAGAGGGGAACCCGTGCTGTATTCCCAAACCGATTCCATTTTAAGTTGAGAAAGATAATTCATTTGTTGTTCTAAAAAGGAGTCACTGGGTTTGTTTTGAAGATAGACAGCACAGTTGGGTTCGATGCTGACAATTGAAGAATCACTTTTAAAGGTTTCGATTTGAGCGGGTTCTGCTTTAACAAAATAGGTTGAGAGTTTTTGTGTTTCAGAATGAGCTTTTGATTGAATTTTTGTGTCGGTTTGATTTTTGTAAGGGGTTGTATTTAGGTTTTGAGTATGAATTTCTTCAACATTTTCGGGTTGATGAAATAAAAACTCTTCAAAAGACGACCTTTGAGCTTTGCTATGAACATCAAAAGAGGGGGATTGCTTGTATTGAATCAAGTATTGTCCTTCGATTTGATCTTCAATGGGGCATTGAGCATTTACAGTGGAGGTCAATAGCAGCACGAAGGCACACAAGGAGGCTGAGCCAAAAGAATTTATTAATGATACTAACAACCAACGCAATAACAAAGTCTTCATGAGCGACGTCCCTTGATTCAATTAACGTTAAGTGTTCACAACTCAGAGCAGCTTAAAGCAATTTAATGCAGCATATAAATTTATCGGTTGCTTTGTTGAGAGAGACCAATTTTTGTTTTTTGAATTTTGAAAAAATTTTTTACAGCGTAAAAGTTCAACAGTTTTTTAAAAATTCAATCAAGAAATGAGGATCGGATTTTGTATGGGATGATTGAAATAAGAGAGTTTTTCAAAAGTCTTATTTTGATAAAAGGACGGGATTAAACTGTATAAGAGTTTTTCGATTCAAGAGAAAGAAAAGTCCAATCAATTTGAGACAAGCAAGAGCAATCGTTATTTAATAAATGAGAAAGTGTTTTAAAATGAAAAAAGGCACCCTTTTGGGGTGCCTTAGAATCAAAGATGTTTCATCTAAGATGTTATAGCGTCATTGTTGTTATCATTAGAAGCTATGTAAGAAAGCCAATGCCATTGTGTTATGAGAATTAACTGCTTCGAGGTCTTTTTTAACCCAGATGTCTTCTTTTGCACTGTCCATTCGATATTCAAAACGAATTTTGCTGAGTTCAGCTAATTTATAATCAAAAGACAAAGTTGTTGATGTGATTGATCCACCGTCAAGGGCTTCTTCGAAAATAGCATCATCTGGATCAGTGACTTGCTCATATCGAAGAGCAACATCAAATAAATCTTCATGATGATAAACAGCATAGAGAGCCATTGAGTTTGCTTTTTTGTCTTCTTCAAGAACTTTTCCATTCCATGCATTATAAACAAAAGCAAAGTCGGCCATTTCAGCTAATTTGTACTTTAAAATAAGTTCCATTAAAGTATGAGTTTCAACACCGTCTTCGTCACCACTTAAATAGTTAAAATCAACTCCTAAACCCATGTCATGCATATAAGAAACATTAAGTCCAACTGCTTTTGATTGGTTGTCATCTTCATAGTTAGCATGTAGTTCAGCTGTATTATAAGCTGAATTATAAACATGAAGTCCTGCACTTAAGCCTTCCATAAAGGAATAATTGGCACGAAATCCAGAATGAAATTCAGGATGAAGCACAACAGAAGTGATACTTCTAGTGTAATTGTAATTGTCAATGGCTTTATAAGTTTCAAAACCCATGTGAGTTTCAAATTGGCCAACAATAAATTCAAAGCCTTCTAAGGGCTTCCAATTAAAATAAGCTTCCATTAAGTGAACTTCATTTTCAACTTGACGACCAAAACCGAATTCAACAAAGGCACCAACGGCATCCATTTGTTTTGAAAAACCAAGAGTTCCAAGGTTTAAACCCATGTTATTATGAGCGGCAGCAGCGGTATCCTCTTGTCCAACGATTTCTTTTAGAGTAGTACTACCTTGAGCTTCGGTTTGCCCTAAACTGGAATGATGCATATAAGAAGCATCAATTGATCCATGAAC
>CAYMLA010000093.1:0-8674 GCA_964390785.1 uncultured Bdellovibrionales bacterium
AAAATTGCCCTCTTCAGAACAGTGTTGCTATCGCATTTTTGGTTGTAGTCTTGAGCTTTCTTGCATTATTTGGCGCTTGGGAATTAGATCTTATTTATTTGCTTTGGCCTTGGGTTATTCTATTGATTGCGTCACTTCCCATGTTATTATTTAAGCCTAATAAGTATAAAATTGTTGAGTCCATTGCAACTATTTCTCTTTTATTTCACATTTGGGGAATAACCTTTAACAAATTGATTGAGGTTTTATTATGAATTACGTGCTTTCGGCAAATTCTGAGATTGAACTTCTTGGTCGCTTAGGTGGTGGAAAAGCCACAAACATGGCCAAAATGAGTCAAAATGGTTTTCCTGTTCCAGTTTGGTTTGCTGTTTCTGCAGATGCTTTTTTTAATTTTATTACAGATAACAATCTTAAATCAAGTTTAGTACCAAAAGAGCCATTTAAAGAATTTTCTGAAAAAATTGAAGAATTGTTTTTACAATTTTCAATTAGCGAGTCATTGAGGAATGAGATCCAAAAAAATTTAGAGGCACTTGGTTTAAATGATCAATTTGTTGCTGTTCGTTCAAGTGGTTTAGATGAAGATTCTGCTGATCATTCATTTGCAGGACAGTTTTCATCTTATTTATTTCAAAAGGGAATGGATCAAATTGAAAACTCATTAAAGAAATGTTGGGCTTCTGCTTACTCAGAACGAGGTTTAAGTTATCGTTGTGAACGAGGTTTGAGTACTCAAGATTTAGGAGTTGGAGTCGTTATTCAAAAAATGATTAATGCGGATATGGCTGGTGTGGCTTTTTCTAGACATCCATTAAAAGTTTTACAACGAGAACAAATGTTGATTAGTTCAGTTTATGGTTTAGGTGAAGGTTTGGTGAGTGGCGCATTGGCTTCAGATAACTATGAATACAATCGTCAGGAGAAATCTTTTGCAAGTGAAATTGTTGAAAAAGATAAAAAATTTGTGATAGCTCCTCAGGGTGGTCTTATCCAGGTTGATGTTTCTAAAGAAGAAAGTGAAAAATCGTCATTGAGTGATCAACAGATTCATCAGGTTGCTGAGTTGGGGATAAGATTAGAAGATGAATTGAAATCTCCACAAGATTGTGAATGGGCTTTTGAAGATAACAAACTTTATTGTTTGCAAACTCGCCCCATTACGAATTTGCCTAATAATGAGTTTTTTGATTCTTCGATCAAAGGTGAAAACACAACACTATGGGATAACTCTAATATTATTGAAAGTTACAGTGGTGTAACAACTCCATTGACTTTTAGTTTTGCTTCTAGAACCTATCGTCAAGTTTATATTCAATTTTGTCAAATTATGGGAGTTCCAGAATCTTTAGTTCAAGAACGAGAAGAAATGTTTAGAAATATGTTAGGCCTTCTTCGAGGAAGAATATATTACAATTTAATCAATTGGTATAAATTAGTTTTAATGCTTCCTGGTTCTTCTTCGAATAAGGGATTTATGGAAACGATGATGGGAGTTAAACAACAATTAAAGCCTGAATTGGCAGGGCTCTTTGAATTTGTTAAGAACCCCCCGTCATACTCGCTGACTCATAAACTTTGGTTGTATTATAAATCTTTAGTTCGGTTTCTTAGGATTAATCAAATTGTTGGTGATTTCTATGCACATTTTAATCAAATTTACAATAATAGTCGAAAAATTGAATTCTCTAAACTGTCTTTACAAGAACAAATCGTTCATTATGAGTATTTAGAAAATCAGCTTCTTATGCGATGGCATGCACCGATCATCAATGATTATTTGTGCATGATTTTTTTTGGTTTATTAAAAAAACTAACAGAAAAATGGATTGCTTCCGGTGATGTGGGGGCTTCATTACAAAATGATTTATTATGTGGACAAGGAAACTTAGAGAGTACAGAGCCAACAAAAATGTTGATGAGAATTGGACGAGAAATTGATCAAGGAGATCCTAAGCGACGAGAGTGGTTTTTAAAAGATCGACCAAGTCCAACATGGGGAAAAATATCTAAAGGAGATCAATATCCTGAAATAAAAAGTTTGGTTTTAGAATTTCTTGATAAGTATGGCTTTCGTTGTGTTGATGAGTTGAAGTTAGAGTCTTTCGATTTACATGATGATCCAAGTTTTGCTATTAATTCAATTATGAGTTATGTAAAAACAAAGTCTTATAATATTGAAGAAATGGAGGTAAGAGAGCTTGAAATTCGTCGTAATGCAGAGAAATCCATTCGTGAAAAAATTTCTGGATTGCGTTTGTTTTGGTATAACTGGATTTTAAATAATACACGAAAAGCAGTGGCTAATCGTGAAAATTTAAGATTTGCTCGAACTAAAGTGTTTGGTATTGCGAGACATCTTTTTAGAGGGATTGGTTCTAACTTTGTTTGTTTAAAGATTTTAAAAGACCCTAATGATATTTTTTATCTCACTGTTGAAGAAATTATTGCGTTTGTAGAAGGGAGAAGCTTGGTTAATGGCATTGGCCAATTAGCGGAGTCTAGAAAAGTTGAGTTTGAAAATTTTAAAAAAACAATGGATCCTCCAGAGAGATTAGACATTCAGGGTGCAGTGGGTGTTTCGTGTCAATTTATTGATGTTTTAAATGAAAGCGATTTATTGCGTTCAGAACTTCCGGTTTCGGATGATCCTGATTTGCTTTATGGGACACCCTGCTCACCTGGCGTGGTAGAAGGGATTGTTCGAGTTGTTCATGATATGAGTGATGCAGAAGATTTAAATGGAGAAATTTTGGTGACCTCTCGGACTGATCCGGGATGGGTTCCTCTTTATCCTTCATGTTCAGGTTTATTGATTGAACGGGGAAGTTTGCTTTCTCACTCTGCTGTTGTTGCAAGAGAGTTGGGATTGCCGACGATTGTTGGAATTTCTGGTGGTTTAATGAAAAAATTAAAAAGTGGACAAAAAGTTAGAGTTGACTCTCGTATAGGTGAGGTAAGGATTATTCATGAATAACTTGTTGAGTTTGTCACAAACAAATGAAAAAGATAGTTTTTTATCTGAATTTTCTTCTGCGCAAAGGAAGTTACGTTTAAAAGAATTTTCTATCGGTATTTTACCTGATGAAATATGGAAAAAATTTGCTCTTATGCCAACACCATTTGCAAAAGAATTTTGGATTGTTGAAGGCGAAAATGGAATCCAGGGACGCATTGGTGCAAGTTTATCAGCCATTGATTCTAGTGTTGGTTATTTTGGATTTTTTGAGGTTAAAACAAATTTACCTAATAGTGAAAATGTTGCTCAAAATTTAATTCAAGCAGCAGAGAATTGGTTAAAAAAACAAGGAGTAAAAAAAATTTTTGGCCCAATCAATTTCAATACATGGTTTCCTTATCGGTTTCGAGTTGATGAAGATCAGAGTGAATGTTTTACTTGGGAACCAGTGAACCCTCTTCAATATCATCATTATTTTCAACGTATGGGATACGGTGAGATTGAGCGGTATCATAGTCAGGGTTTAAGTCCACTCGAGGGATTTGTTTGTTCGACTCGTAAAGTATGGGAAAACGCACTTCAAAATGGTTTTACCTTTCAAAATTTTAATTCTGATTCGTTTATGAAAGAAGGCTTAACAACGTTATATCAAATTAGTATGGTGGTATTTCAGCAGAATTTTTTATTTGAGCCAATTCCAGAAGATGCTTTTCGTCAACTTTATGTTCCGATTATGCATAAACTTGATCTTAGTTATTCTTATTTTGTATTAAATTCCGATCAAAAGCCTGTTGGTTTTTCTTTTTGTTTTGAGGACAAGGGCTATATTGTTTTTAAAAGCATTGCTGTTCATCCCGAGGCAAGAGGTCATGGATTATCGAATGCTTTATTTTACTTGGCTGCTCAACGAGGTGTGGAAAAAGGTTTTGAAAAACTCATTACTGCTCTAGTGCGCAGTGGTGCTCAAAGTGAATCTTATTCCAAGAAAGCTAATAAGCTATGGCAACATGACTATGTTTTGCTTCAAAAACAATTAAATTAAAAGATCGATTATTTCACACTAGGCACTATTTGTTTTGTAACTGATCGAATGTTCCAGTTCTCTTTTTTATAGAGGGATTTAATGTGGTTAGCCGAGCCTAAGAGTTTTTTTATAAATTCTTAGGCTCTTTTCACTCAAAGATGTCAGTTGGCAATGTGATTTTTACTTTTTCAATAGGTTTTGCTAAACTGTCTTTACAAATAAGAATTGTTTTGTATCTTTAAAGACTAGAATTACTAAATAAGGAGGTTCTATGCATATAGTTATAAGTGGGGGATCACGAGGGATCGGCTTAGAATTCGCAAAGCAATATGTTGAAAAAAATCATCAAGTCAGCATTCTTTGTCGCAAAACAAATTCGAATTTGCTTAATCTTAAACAAAAGAGTTCTGAAAAAGTATCAATTTTTGAAAATTTTGATGTTAGAGAAACCGCTAGTTGGCAGGATTGCCTTTCTTTCTTTGCCAGCAATCCAATTGATATTTTAATCAATAATGCTGCTATTATGATTGTTCAAGACTTAGGTGACTTAACTAGGGATGCCATTTTAGAGCAGTTCATGGTTAATGCTTTAGCACCACTAATGTTAAGCAATGCGCTATTACCTTTTATGAACAAACCATCTAGGATAGCAATGATTACTAGTAGAATGGGATCGATAGAAGACAATACAAGCGGAGGAAGTTATGGTTACCGCATGTCAAAATCTGCACTAAATTCAGCGTCGAAAAGCTTAGCAATTGATTTAAAATCACAAGAGATTGCTGTTGGAATATTTCATCCGGGCTATGTTAAAACTGATATGACCGGTGGATCTGGTCATTTGACAACACAGGAATCTGTTGCTGGGTTAATTCCCTGTATTGATGGTTTAAACCTACAAAACTCTGGAAGTTTTTGGCATCAAGATGGTAGTAATTTGCCTTGGTAAAATTTTGAAAAATAAAAAGGCGACATTGTTGTAAAAAAGGAGTTGATTTATGAGTAATCCTATTATTAATGAAAACCAAATAACATTTTACCATTTAAATGATCTTGTTGAAATACCAACACAAGGAACGATCAGTAAAGGTCTTCTTGAAACCCATCAAACAAAAGTAATTCTATTTGCTATGGATGAAGGTCAAGAAATCAGTGAACACAAATCTTCATTTCCTGCAAGTGTAGTTGTTTGGGAAGGTGAAATGAATTTTAGTGTTGAAGAAAAAGATTATATTATGAAAAGTGGAGATTTTCTTTTCATGCCCAGTAATGCAATACACAAGCTAAAAGCAATTAAACCCACTCGTTTTATTTTGACATTAATGAAAGCAAAATCTTAACCACACTATATTAAGCTCGAAAGATTTTTAGTGGCTGCTTTGCGGCAGTCACTATTTAATTTTTCTAACAGCAATTCCATAGTAGAGTTAATATTCTATTTTAAAATCACTTTGTTTTTTGAGAGAGCATAAGAGGCCTGCGCTATTTTTTATAAAATATTTATTGCTAAACAAGTAAAAGAGTGCCATTATTCATAAATAAGTAACTATCTAAAAAAGGAGGTCATGATGATTGTAAGTTTTCTTAAAAATGTGATCTCCGTCTCAAATCGTTGATCACAGTCTAAATTTCTAAAACAAATAATTAGTGATTATTGCTATTGATGCATTATTGAATCCGTCTATCAATAGTCACTTCTTATTTCGTATCAATCACGAATTAATACAAGCTAGCAGGTAAAATGGCTAACTTGCAACAGCTATTAACTATTTTTAAGGAGATTTTTTATGAATTTGTATTCATGGGGATGGTCTGATTATTTCGCAGCAGAATGCCCTGATAATAAAAATTTAGCTCGTATTATTGCAATTCATCGCTCACATTTAAGAGCTGTTAACGAAAATAATGAATTAAACCTATATCTTCCTAGTCAATCTGATATGGAAGTAGCTGTTGGAGATTGGGTCATTACGACTCCATTATTTATTGATGAACAAAATCAACCAGCGGCTCTTGTAGAAAAAGTATTAACAAGAAAATCTAAAATGGCTCGAGCACATGAAGAAAAAGTAAGAGCGCAAGAAAAAGTAATTGCGGCTAATATTGATAATGTTTTTATAGTAACTTCGATTAATCAAGATTTTAACATTAATCGCTTGCATCGATTTTTAGTGTTAATTCGAGAGGGTGGAGCAAAATCAATTGTAATCCTATCAAAGATTGATTTAGTTCAAGATTATGAACTTATTGTTGCCAATCTACAAAAACAATTAAAAGTGGATGTGATTGGAACAAGTATTGTAAACAATATTGGCATTAATAATTTATTAGATATGATGCCTTTTGGCTCAACTTCGGTTTTTGTAGGTTCATCAGGTGTAGGTAAATCATCTTTGGTTAATCAAATTCTTGGACAAGAAGTGCAAGCGACGAAAGAGGTTCGAGAAAATGATGATAAGGGAAGGCACGTTACCACCTCTCGACAGATGTTTTGTATTCCGGGTCATGGATTAGTTATCGATACTCCCGGTCTTAGGAAAGTTGAGGTATTTGGTTCATTAGAAAGCTTAGAAGAGACCTTCCCGGAAATTGAAGCTTTTGCACAACAGTGTAAATTTCTTGATTGTAAGCATGAAAAAGAACCTGGCTGTGCAGTCAAACAGGCTCTCGATTTAGGGAAGTTAGATATTGCCGAATGGATAAGCTATAAAAAATTAAAAAAAGAAATGGAGTTTATTAATCGAAAACTGTCTAAAACAGAAATATCTAATACAAAAAAACGATGGCGAGAAATTCATCTGAATTTTCGAAAAAGAAAAAAATTTGAAAACAAACTGAACAACATTAATGTGCAAGGGCGCACAAAGTAAATTTTGTTACAAGAAAGCGAATGGTAATAGATTTAGATTTTGTTTCAAAAACAATTAAATTGAAAGATCGAATATTTAGTGCCTGTTGCGAAATAGCTTCAACGGATCTGCACCATTAGTTTTACTTATCTCTTCGTTATTCCTCCTCCGGTTAGCGCCTCTTGCTAGCCGTTCGTCGTCACGCCTCGATATAAGTAAAACTAATGGCACATCTCCATTAAATCTATTTCGCAACAAGCACTATTTAGTTTGAAATTGATCGAAGTTTTTTAGTATGTGGGAATTACATCAACAGAATTGATATGAGTTAGCGAAGTGAACATTGGAATCTTGAGGGAGAATAAGTTTAGGATTAAGGTTAAAAAATGATACCCAAATGAATTATTTAGTGGTAAGAAATAATATACAATTAGTGTATTGAAAAAATACATAGAGGGGGCCATAGCTCAGTTGGGAGAGCGCTACGCTGGCAGCGTAGAGGTCGTCGGTTCAAGCCCGTCTGGCTCCACCAGTGAAATCAATAACTTAGAGAGATTCCCCCAAAATTAAAATTGAGAAAAACTCCAAAATGGCCGCTTTTTGGCCGGTGCAAAATGGCACTATCCCTAAAAATTCAAGAATTGAAGTCAATTGATGGCCAATTTTCGACGTTCGCTGGCCAAGTTGATAACGTCGGCAAGTTGCTCATTATTGATGTGCAAATAGCGTTGTGTTGTTCGAATATTTGCATGTCCAGCAATCAACCGTATCTTTTCAATGTTAATATTATTAACGGCAAGATCGGTTAGATAAGCGTGACGTAATCCATAGGGCGATAGTGCTCGATCAATCTTAAGCTTTTTTCTAACTCGATAGACCGCCGTACAAAGATACTCCTCTTCAACGGCTTTTCCCTCTGAATTACAAAAAACATAGTCGGAACTTTTTTTAAACTGAGATTCCAACTGTCTTCGTTTCATCAACTGAATCACTTCATTAGACATAGGAAAAAATCGATTCCGTTTTTTTCCTGTTCCCTTGTTGCAAGACAATTTAATCGTATTGTTTACAAAACTAACATCTTCCCATTTAAGATGAATCACTTCAATAGGGCGAGCTGCTGTGTAAAAAATAAAAGTCATTTGTTGTTTTGCTAATTCTGGCAGTTCAGCCAAGATAAGATTGGTTTCTTCAAGTGTCCAGGTGAGTCGTTCCTTTGGATTTTCTTGAACACGACAAATTCCCTCAGTAGGATTTGATTTGATCAAACCCCATCTTAAACACTTCTTGAAAAAATGCTTATACAAACAAAATCTTCGATTAATGGTTGAGCCACTTACTTTTTTTGAAAGCTCAACCTGAAACTGCTCTATGTGATCCAGACGCACTTGCCTCAATAAATTTAAATCGAGTTTGTTATACAAAAACTTAAACAAAAGATTAAAATAGTGTTTTTCCATGCTGTGAGAGGCTTTTGATTTTTGAATTGTAACCGTATTGTAATAACGTTGAATGGCTTCTTTAAGAGTGATGTTTATGACTTCGTCCTTTTTTTCCTCATCATCAAGAACAATTGGTCTTGAGTGAATTCCATCGATACGTATTTTTTCACTTTCAAAATAATCAAGTGCATCCCTTTTGGAGCAACAATTCTTTCTTATTCTTTTGTGCTTGTACCGAACTGAAAGTAACCAGTTCGGATTATTTTTTGTTCCTATATTTTTTAGGACCATAAATCTACTAGCTCCCTTCGTCGTTGTTGGCGACTGAAAGAGCCACAAGATTTCCCATCATATTCAGATTTCAAAGAGCCATTGCTTAATGTAAAATACTGCTCAACAG
>CAYMLA010000093.1:8684-8912 GCA_964390785.1 uncultured Bdellovibrionales bacterium
AACGTCAAACTGTAAAGGTTTTAAATCTCTTCCTCTAAAGCGCCTACGACAAGATTGGGGGATCTGTTTGCGAACCCAATTTACACTTTTTCCAAGAAAAATAGCTATTTCTTCTGTTGTCATGAAATTTTTCAAGGGCTACCTCATTTTTGTCGATGGGTTTTTAATATTTTCAATCTATTTTTTAGAAACCGCTTTTCTTTTCTGGTTCTCAGGTTTAGGTCTCTA
>CAYMLA010000094.1:0-7521 GCA_964390785.1 uncultured Bdellovibrionales bacterium
GAGTGAAGCCAACAAAAAAATTGGCTGTTTTGCAGCAGTCGCTAGAGAGGAAATTTTATGGAAAGAATGGTTTCAAAATGAGACGAGGCGAAAGGAAGCACATCCAAAGTGGGTCTTTAGCGCCAAAATGGAACCGTACGGCAACTGATCAATAGTCGCTTTTCTTATTTCGTATCAATTATTATCATCTATGGGCATTAGATTAAAAAAGTTTAAGAAGAAAAGACAATAGAGACAAAGGGCTAGGATTTAGAAAAAATCAACAAAATTGTAAGGTTATAAAGATTTTTTTGAAAATCGATGGAATAATAGAGTTATGGATGGGCAAATTCTTTGGGTCATTAAAGGAACTCAGGATCAAATCATTGGTCCCCTAACAACACAAAAGGTGTTGGAGTATATTGCTAGAGGAGTTTTTTCTGGGCAAGAATTGGTGGCCAAATACCCTGGAGGAAATTGGATTGAGATTTCTCAAGAGCCGGCTTTTTTTGATGAGCTTTTGAGCGCAATTGAGCCAATGAATATAAGAAAAAAACCAGAAAGGCCGGTGTCTCCTCCCAAAATAGTAAATCAAAACAATAATAATGAAGAATCGACAATAAAAAAATCATTTCAGCAAAAAGAAGCTGTTGAAAAAACTCATCAAGATCGAAATCAAGAAGTTATTTTAGAGAATGACAATTCTTTAGAGATAAAAAATTCAAAAAATTATAAAGATTTAAAAAAGAAAGATAGTAAAAAGAGAAAGAATAGAAAAAAAGAAACTGTAATTATTGAATTGGCTGATTTGCAAAAAATTAGAGAAGTTAGAAAAAAAAGATTACAGAAGGTTATTTTTTATTCTTTAATTGGTTTGTTGATTGTTGTTGTTTTTGTGGTTTTCACGGAACAAAAAAAAGAAACTCATATTCATTTGATTGGTCCCGAAAAAAAGAGCCAGCACTTTTCAGAAAACGAGCAAAATCAGAGGCTCCGGTTGGCGGTCATGCACTTTTCAAGACATACATTTTCTGGATATGTTAAAGCACAAAATCAGTTAGTGGGATTGATTGAGGGGGCAGAAAAAAATTTACAAGCGAGAGGCTTGTTGTGTCTGACTTATTTAGAGTTGTGGCCATATGCTTATAAGGATTCAAGTGATAGTCGGGTGGTGAGTAAGGTTGTTCAAGAGACTCAAATGTTTGATCCAGTCGGACTTTTTGGCAGTCAATGTCAGTTGTCGAAGTTAATGATTGAAAAACGATTTTTTGAAGCACAAGGATTAATCGATCAAGTTCTTAATCAGCATGTTAATAATGGAGTTCTTTATTTGTTAAAAGCTCAATTATTAGCAATAGGAGGCGATTATACAACAGCGATTGCCTATGTTCAAAAAACGCAATCCCTTTGGGCGCGCTGGTTAAAGTCATTTATTCTTGAAGCAAAATGGCATGAACAAATTGGAAATGTGGCTCAATCAGCAAAGGTTTATAGGGCGGTTTTAAAAGATAATCCAAATTATGGATTAGGAAAACTCCGTTTAGGTGTTTTAGAATATAAAGAATTTAAACATGAAAAAATAGCTCTTGATTTAATTGAATCTGCGATTAATTTAGATGATCGCTTGCCAAAACTGGATATTGCTGAAGGCTCTTATGTTTTAGCAAAAATTTATTTAAAATCAAATCAAAGAGAACAGGCTCTGAAGAACGCCAAAAAAGCTTATACATTAAATGCCACTAATAAACAATATCAGGAATTAATGATTCAGCTTGGCGGTCGAGAGATATTAAAAAAAACAAAACTTAATGATTCTGAGATTGTTTTGATCGGCGATCAATATATGCTGTCAGGAGATTATTTTGCTGCGCAGGCGGAGTATAAAGCGGCATTTGAAGTTGATGGTAGAAATGTCTATGCAGCAAAAAAAGCAGCGGAATGTCTTTGGGAGCTTGGTCAAAGCAAGGAAGCAATTGATTGGCTTAATAAGGCGATTAGGGCAGATTCACAATACATATCGGCATATGTTTTATTGGCCGATTATTACTCTCAACGCTATAATTTTTTATCAGCAGCTCAAGTATTAAACAGAGCAAAACAAATTCAACCAAATAGTTACGAATTAGATAAGGGTTTTGCGATGATTGAGTTAAGAAGGCAAAACCCACAGGGCGCACTTGGTTTTGCTCAAAAAGCATTAAAACAATATGATACAGACATTGAAATTTTATTGTTGTTAGCCCAATCTCATCGACAATTGAGAGAGTATACAAAGTCTTTACGGTATGCAGTAAGGGCATTGGAATTAGAATCAACACATGTGGGTGCAAAATTAGAATACGCAAGAATTATTTCAGATTATCAGGGTATAGATTCAGCCGTTCGATTTGTTCAAGATTTAATAAATAAATATGAGCATATTTTAGAATATCGAATTGAGTTGGCACATATTTATTATGCAGATGATAACTACGAGAAAGCGCGAATTTATTACCAGTCCGTTGTTGATATTCAGCCGAAGAATAAAGAGGCCCTAATTGGTTTGGCTCGAGCCCTTCAAAAGCTAAGTTATAATGATGAAGCCTTATCAACTCTTTTGTCTGCCGCATCAATTGATCCTTCTGATGCAGAACCTCTTTTTTTAACGGGACAACTTTATTTTGACATGAACCGCCCTCACTTGGCCATTAGGCAATTTGAAAGAGTGTTAAAGATCAATCCCTATTATCCAAGAGTAAATTATTTTATTGGACTATCCGCACTTGTTTTGTCGCCTCCCAATATTGGCAAAGCAATTCGGCATGCAATGGATGAGAGAAAAATAAATCCAAAACTAGTAGATGCCTATTTGTTGGCTGGAGAGGCATACAGTCTAGATAAGCAATATACAAAGTGTGCTGAAGAATATCAAAAGGCGATTGGATTAAGACCTCAAGGGGCAAAAGTTTATGTGCAAATGGCACGGTGTTATCGTTTGTCTGGAAATATTTCTGCGGCGCGATCAATGCTTAATTTGGCTGTTCAAAAGGAATCCGGGTATTCTGATATTTACAAAGAATTAGGGGCTGTTTATGAAATGTTAGGTCAAAACGAAGAGGCTGTTATCGCCTATAGAAAATATCTCAGTTTATCCCCTAATGCTGTTGATGCATCAAATATACAGCAAAAAATGAATTCGCTTTAGAGAGAGAAGGTTCTTGCCAATTGTTCATGCAAAACACCGACGCAATAAACTTGGTTGGACAAGTTTTCAGTTCTTAGTTATCATGGTTTTTGGTGGCGATACTCAAAGCGAGTGGGTTTGCACGGCGGCGCGAGGAGAAAGCTGTATAAAAGGGGTTGTTTAATCGACGAAATAAAATGGAGTTTGTATTATGAGATTTAATGAGGCCATAGGTCAGGTTAATCATTCGGTGAAAAGCACAGGTTCTTTTGTGTTTCTTTTTAGTTTGAAGTTGATTTCTGGTTTGTTGTTGGGATTGGTTTTTGGAATTATTTTACAAGAATTTTTTTCTTATGGAACAATTGCTTTAACATTTGTGATTCTTGTTGTTCTTTTTTTGTTTTTAAGGCTTTCCAATAAATGGAATTTGGTTATGCTTTTGTTGTTTAATAGTGCTTGTATTCTACTTGGAATGCTTTTAAAAATGTACATTGTATTTGCGCCAGCGCTATGAATTGTATTTGATTTTAAGTCATCAAACATTGATAACAGGAATTTGCGGAGGAAATAGTGGAGTGGAGAATAGCTTATGATTGACATAAAAAAATTAGAAGAAAAAGATGGCAGTTATCTTAACCGATACAAAGACTGTTTGGTTCATCGAGGAGAAAATGCGGATTTGGTGGATCAACTTTTAGAATTGAACATAAAAAGAAAATCAATTGTTTTTGAAACCGAAGAAAAAAAGGCAAAGCAAAATAAAATTTCAAGTCAAATTGCAGAAATGAAGAAAAACAAAAAAGATGCGTCAGAATTTATTGAAGAAATGGGGCAGTTAAGTCAATCCATTAAAGAATTGATGGTTCAAGTGAATCGGGCAGAACAAGACGTAAAAGAGGCTCTTTATCAGTTCCCGAACCTTTGTCATGAATCCGTTCCTGTTGGAAAATCCAGTGATGATAATGTTGAGGTTCGTCAGTGGGGTGAGCCGAGTTTGTTTTCTTTTGAACCTAAAGATCATGTCGAGTTAGGTGAGCGTTTAAATATCATTGATTCAGAGCGAGCGGGAAAAGTAACAGGAGCGCGATTTGTTTTTTTAAAGAATGCAGGGTCTCGACTTGAAAGAGGTTTAATTCAATTTATGCTCGATGTTCATGTCGACCAGAATGGATATTCTGAGATGATCCCTCCCTTTATTGTTAATTCCGAAAGTTTAATAGGGACAGGTCAGCTTCCTAAGTTTAAGGAAGAGTTGTTCTCGCTTCAAGACACAGATTATTTTTTAGTCCCGACAGCAGAAGTGCCTGTAACAAATTATTTTGCTAAGGAAATTTTAAAAGAAGAGGATTTGCCTCATTCTTTTGTTGCTTATACTCCTTGTTTTCGATCGGAGGCAGGCAGTTATGGAAAAGACACACGAGGGCTTATTCGGCAGCACCAATTTAATAAAGTTGAATTAATGATTTTTGCTCATCCAAATGATTCTTACAATCAACACGAACGATTAACAAAAAATGCCGAGAGTATTTTACAAATGCTGGAATTGCCTTATCGTACAGTTTGTTTGTCAACGGGAGACATTGGTTTTGGCGCAGCGAAATGTTACGATGTTGAAGTTTGGCTGCCGGGTCAAAATAAATTTAGAGAAATTAGTTCGTGTTCGAATTATGAGGATTTTCAAGCTCGTCGAGCAAACATTCGATTTCGTCCGAAAGGCGGAGGAAAACCAGAATTTGTTCACACATTAAATGGTTCTGGTTTAGCTGTTGGTCGAACATTGGTTGCTATTTTGGAAAACTATCAAACACAAAAGGGTACGGTTAAAGTCCCAAAAGTTTTACAAAGTTATATGGGAGGCTTAAAAGAAATCGGCGACTAGATTTCAGGTTTAAACTTTATTTGGATTAACAAGTTGAAACCAATTCCCATCGGGATCAGTAAACGTTGGACAATCATGGGAACCATCACAGCCTTTAATTTCAACACCATGGCTTTGTAGGTCGTCTATCGATTGCTTAAGATTTTCAGTGTATAACACAATAGACATTGGGGTTTGTTGGTAATTTTCAATATTTGGAGATTTTCTTCCCGGACGCAATAAAAATGAATGTCCTTCTTTTCGAAGCCAAACAAATTGTCGATGTTTAATCCCTTCCAGTTGAAAACCCAAAATATCTGTATAAAAGCTCATTGATTTAATGGGATCGGAAACAAAAATTTCAGCATGTCCTAACCTCATAGCGTGTGCTCCATTTCATTTTGTCCGTAGTCAAGAGTGTTTTGTTTTTCAGCTTTTTCAAATCATCATTTTTGTGTGCGCTGTTTTTTGATTGCTGACACTCAGCTAACACTCAGCTAACATTCAGCTAACATTCAACGGACAAATAATACAAATAATAATTTAGTCGAATAAAACAGTAAATTTATTTAGATAAAAAATACACTTAAAATAACAAAATTTTCAAGCTCTATCTGTAAAGGGCCAAAATCAATTTTTCAAAAAAGAGTTTGATTTTTTTTCTTGGCCGATTGTTGTATTTGGGCCATGTCCTGCTAAAACAATGGTTTCATTTGGCAAGTCCCAGAGGCGAGTTTTGATGGATTGAATAAGGGTGTCAAAATTTCCACCCCAGAGATCCGTTCGTCCAATAGACCCTTGAAACAGCGTGTCGCCAACAATAAGAAAGGGGGGTTGACACTGTTTAAAATAAAAACAGACGCCTCCAGGGCTATGGCCAGGAGTGTGAATCACGTTAATTTCTGTATCGAGGAGAGTTATGGCCTGATTGTGAGTGAGAAAAAAATCAACAGGCACTGGAGGGGCTACTTCAAGACCAAACAATTGACCTTGGGTTTGTACAGAATTGTATAGTTCACCGTCATCGCGATGAAGGTAAATTGGGGCATGAGTGCGTTCTTTAATTACAGGAAGTTGTGCAATATGATCAATGTGAGCATGGGTGATTAAAATAGCTTTTATGCTTAGGTTATTCTCGGTTGTGAAGTCAAGTATGGCGCTGGGTTCGTCGCCAGGGTCAACAATAAGTGCATCCCGAGATTGTTCGTTATAAGCAATGTACACATTTTGCATAAATGGGCCAAGTGTAAGAGTTTCAATTTTAATGTTGTTTTTCATTTTAGAATTTCCTTTTGTTTAGGGATAAAGTCTTTGAAAAGTCCATTGACTGTTTGCTTCTTCAAAAATAAAACGTTCATGAAGGCGAAAAGGCTTTTCGACCCAAAATTCAAAACGAAAAGGGGTTACTTCAAAGCCTGACCAAAATTCGGGTCTTTTGATTGGAGCGACATGAAAACGTGTTGTGTATTCAGCGACTCTTTTTTCAAGGTCGAAGCGGGTTTTCATTGGTTGAGATTGTTTAGAGGCCCAAGCTCCCAACTGGCTGAGGCGCGGTCGTGTAGAAAAATATTGATCAGCGAGAGTGTCTGGAACTTGATGGCAAACTCCGGTGATTCGAATCTGTTTGTTAATTGATTTCCAGTGAAAACAGAGGCAAACATTAGGGTTGTTTCTAATTTCAATTGATTTTTGACTTTTTAGATTGGTATAAAAAATAAATCCACGGGCATGATGATCTTTGAGAAGAACAATGCGTGTAGAGGGGACTCCGCTCTCGCTAACGGTTGATAGGGACATGGCATTGGGAGAATTCTGTTCGCTTTTATGGGCTTGTTTATACCATTCACAAAAAATTGAATAAGGATGCGATTGAGGATTCATATTTGTTCTTTCAACAAGTCTAAAATATTTGGTGGCTGCTGCAAAAGAGCAAACAGCCATTATTTAAGCAATAACTACCACAAAACAGTCAAGACACAAAACACGCTCAACAATAATTACAGAAAAAAGCAGATTGAGGCAATAAAACGATAGAGACAAGAAATAACGCTTTGCAATCATGTGATTTTGATTGAAAAATCAAAATAAAATCAATAAAACAGCAGGTGGAGAGATGGCTGAGCGGTTGAAAGCACCGGTCTTGAAAACCGGCAAGGGTTAATAGCCCTTCGTGGGTTCGAATCCCACTCCCTCCGCCAAACGCGAAAGGCCCCGCAAGGGGCTTTTTGCGTTTGGTGGAGGGAGCGGTGTGGACGAAGCCGCCGGTTCGACAAAACGCGACGAAGAGGAGCGTTTTGGACGTCGGAGCGCAGCGACGACGCCCCGCAGGGGCGAGAACAGCCCATAGGCTGTTCGAGTCAATCCCACTCCCTCCGCCAAACGCGAAAGGCCCCGCAAGGGGCTTTTTGCGTTTGGTGGAGGGAGCGGTGTGGACGAAGCCGCCGGTTCGACAAAACGCGACGAAGAGGAGCGTTTTGGACGTCGGAGCGCAGCGACGACGCCCCGCAGGGGCGAGAACAGC
>CAYMLA010000094.1:7621-8782 GCA_964390785.1 uncultured Bdellovibrionales bacterium
GACCCTTCCATTCAGGCCTGCCGGACAGGCCCGCCAGCACTCGCTGGCCTTTTTTAAGGGTGGCGGTGAGAGCGGTGTGGACGAACCCTCCGGGTCGAGCCTAGTCGTCGAATGACACCGAGCCCGAATCCAGGGGAAACCGGTTCGCCAATTGCGCCAGTTGGCGCGCATCACGCGATTCGATACGGGTGAACAGCAGCCCGGCCTGATGACACTGCGATACGTCATCGTAGTGGCACCAGCGCACCTCCGCCTCGAACGGCGACAGCGCCAGTCCCTCCGCGTCGCCGCTGTCCTCCACGATCAACGAATGCCTGGAGCCCACGGTCAGGGCTGCCGGCAGGGTCAGGCGCAGCCCCGATTCCGTCACGTCGACGACGTCACCGAAGTAGCGCCGGGCGCCAGCATCGACGACGCGCAGGAACAGGTCGGGAATCTGTCGACGTCGACTGCGCTGGTTGTCAGCGTCTCGCGTTGTCATGCGGCGAGGTTCCGTCCGGTCGCGCGGGCTGGAGAGTGTACACCGTCGATCCGGCAGCGGCGAACGGACCCTGGCGGTTAATGAGGCAAATTTATTAATATCGGCCGGGTGAGAGTCCGGAGAGGTAACCATGGCGGCAGTCCGCAGAGGGTCAAGACGGCGCGTTCGCCTGTCGCGCGAGGAGCGCCTGCCGCTCATCCTCCAGGAAGCGCGCGGCGTGTTCACCGAACTCGGCTTCGAGGACGCGTCGATGGCGGAGGTCGCCCGGCGCGTCGGCATCGTCGAAGGCACCATCTACCGCTACTTCGACCACAAGCGTGACCTGCTCATCAAGGTGCTCGAGCAGTGGATGAACGAGGCCATGTCGGATTACGCGCAGCAGCTGTCGGGGATCGTCGGCAGTCGCAATCGCCTGCGCTTCATGATCTGGCACCACCTGCGCATGCTCTACCAGGACCCGGCGCTCTACAACCTGTTGATCGTGCAGGTTCGCTACAGCCCCGACTACGCCTCGTCCGACATTTACGCGTTGAACCGCAGCTACACGCAGCGCACCGTCGACATCCTGCGCGAAGGCATCGCCGAGGGTACCTTCCGTGACGACATCCCACCCTACGTGGTCCGTGACCTGGTGTACGGTGGTGCCGAATTCCACATCTGGCGCTACATGACGGGCAGGG
>CAYMLA010000095.1:0-5562 GCA_964390785.1 uncultured Bdellovibrionales bacterium
AAGTATTTTGTGGAACTTCATCAGGGTCGTATTTATGTAGAAAGTGAAGAAGGACAAGGGTCAACTTTTACAGTAGAATTACCAATTATTTGAAAAATTTTCACATTCTTTAGTTTAGTGTTTGGTGTCAAAATGACCTGTGTTATTATTTCACAAGTCAATTTTTGGATCGAACAGTGAGTGATTGTTGTAAGTAGTGGCTTTTTAAATTGATCATAGGGAGATTTTTATGCTTAAAGTTTTGGTTGTTGATGATGATGATGGCCTAAGGATTTCAGTTAAAAATACATTGGATGAAACAAAAAGGTTTCAAGTTGATCAGGCTGTTGATGGTATCGATGCCTTAAATAAATTTGAAAAATGTATTTATGATCTTGTTGTTCTTGATGTCGATATGCCTCGAATGAATGGTCTTGAGGCTTTAGAAAAAATTAAAGAGATCAATCCTGGTACTATTGTTATTATTTTAACAGCTCATGCAAATATTCAAGATGCTGTACGAGTTGTTCAAAGTGGAGCCTATAATTATCTGTCTAAACCAATTGGTCCTCATGACCTCGTTTCTCTTATTGATAAAGCGATTCTTGCTAAGAGTATGATTTCACAAATTTCGGCTTCTGCTCCTGTGCTGATGGAGGCTGGGCGAAAAATCATTGGTCATAATGCTGAAATGCAGAAAGTTTTTAATATTATCTATCGGTTATCTAAGGTGGAAACTCCTGTATTAATTCGAGGAGCATCAGGAACAGGTAAAGAGTTGGTAGCTCGTGCGATTCATTTTAACTCTTCTCGAAAAGAAGGACGATTTGTTGCGATTAACTGCTCTGCTATTCCTGAAACTTTATTTGAGTCGGAGTTGTTTGGTCATGAAAAGGGTTCCTTCACAGGTGCTGATCAGAGAAAAATTGGACGTTTTCAGTTTGCTGAGGGGGGCACCCTGTTTCTCGACGAAATTGGTGATTTGCCAGTTTTAATGCAGGTTAAACTTCTTCGTGTTTTACAAGAGAAAAAATTTGTTCCTGTCGGTGCGAATCGTGAAATTGATGCTAATGTTAGGATCATTGCAGCGACAAATCGAAATTTAGAAGAAATGAATAAAAAAGGGGAATTTCGTGAAGACCTTTTTTATCGTTTAAATGTTATGCCTATCTTTTTGCCTGCTTTGAGTGATCGAAAAGAAGACATAGAACATCTTGTTCATACATTTATTAAAAAGTTTAATAAAGCTCATGGAAAATGCATCAGTAGCATTACTCCTGATGCATTATCGGTCTTATTGAAGTACGATTGGCCAGGTAATATTCGAGAGCTTGAAAATGTGATTGAACATGCTTTTATTCTTGAAAATTCAGAAAAAATTACTTTACCTGCTTTGCCAGAATTAATTTTGTCTCATGCGGGAATTAAATTGGATCATTTTAGTGTTAATCCTTTTGATCTTCCGATGTCGACAGAACAATCAGAAGGAGCATCGGTTGGTTCTTCGAATCAAGTGGGCGATGAGTCTAGCTCTGTTGGGCAGATTAAAATTATGACTGACAAACTTGATTTTAACTTACAAAAAGAAGCTTTTGAACGAGAGTTTATTGTAAAAGCACTTAAAACATTTAAAGGAAGAATTAATCAGACCGCTCTACATGCAAATATTCCCAAAAAAACGTTACTTCGTAAGATAGAAAAGTATGGGATTAATGCAAAAGATTATTTCTAGTGCTATTATTAAAATAAACCATGTCAATTTTACAAAACAAGGGTTTTTAAAACTTTTTTTCATTTTTGAAACTTCACTATGTGATATAAAATATATTTTAAACTTTAATTTTTTTGCCACAAAGGAGATTTTATGAAAAAAATGATGATTCTTATTTTTATCTTAACTGCATCAAAGATTGCATTTGCAACAAGTACAATTTTTTGCACAATTGATAATTACTCTGTAACTATGGAAGTTAGTTTAATAATCTCTGATCAAAACGAAATCGTTAATGAATCAAGTGTTAATGTTTCAATTAAAAACTCAAATCCCATGGCATTTCCAGCATATAATTTTGTTTCTTCAAACAAAGATCTCGAACAAGTTGCACTTTACGATCCAGATACAATTGATCTGAATGGCACAATGCAACCTTCATTAGATTCTGAAGGCGACATAGTTGATCCATCAGAATCAGCTATCACACTTGAGCTTACTCTTGAAAAACAAACTAATGAGCGTTACAGCGGGTCCTTTACGGTCATTCAATATTTAACAGGTGAAAATGAATCTGAAGATAATCGTACCATTAAGGGCAATTTTGATAACTGTTCAGTTGAATAATTAATATTTAGTGGCTGTTGCAAAACAGCCAACTTTTTCCGCCCAAGGCGGAAGAGTGATTCGTTGGCTTCGTTCAAATCTCACTGTGACGTACTTAATGTGCGACTCGTTCGATTTGAGCTTGCGCGCCTCAAATTTGACTCTTTTGCAAAAAGCTATTGTTTACCTTATTTTTTGATGTCAAGATAATTTTTTTGATAGTGCGGTTTTTCAAAATTTTAAATAGTGACTTAAACGCTATTTTTCTGTTGAAGTGTTCTTATTAGCTAATGTAATCTTTTCATCTTAATGGCAATTTCACAATTACCCCCTCAGGCATACACTCAGGAGACTCTAAAAGAGGCTTATTCATGGCTGCAGAGTCAACCTGACGAGCTAAAAAAAATAGCAACGACACCAGACCATTTGGTGGCACTTTATTGTAAGATCAACAGAAATGGTGGTGACACTCATTTTCTTGGGAGTCGTAGTTCGCAGAATTTTAAGTCTGACTTAAAATCTCTTGCTCAAGAGATTCAACAATTTGAACCATCAACTCAATTTTCAAATGGAAAGTCTTCGGCTGGACAACAATTGAAACAGCAACAAAGTCAAACGGTTAATTATTTAGATTCAATTGATATGGGGACTCGTCAGATGCTTGTTGAGGTTCAGAGTCAATTTAATTTAAGTTCAGAGTTTGAAGCGCTAAGGATGTTGGTTAAATTGGGCTTTGATCGTTCAAAACGAATTTTTAGTGATTCCTGTTAAAAAAAGGGCCTGTATAACTTCAAATTTTCAGGAGTGAATCGAATGGATTATAAAGACACAATTAATTTACCTAAAACTTCGTTTCCAATGAAGGGAAATCTTCCTCAAAAAGAACCTGAATTTCTAAAGAAATGGGAAGACTTAAACATTTATGATAAAATGCTCAAAAAAAATGAAGGGCAGACTCGTTTTACTTTGCCTGATGGACCTCCCTATGCAAATGGAGATTTGCATATGGGGCATGTTCTGAATAAAGTCTTAAAAGATTTTGTTATCAAATACCAAAATATGAGAGGTCGATATTCTGCATTTATTCCTGGTTGGGATTGTCATGGTTTGCCAATTGAACTCAATGTGACAAAAAAAATAGGCGCTAAACGAAAAGAAATGGATGATTTTGCATTTCGAGAACTTTGTCGAAAAGAAGCTCAAAAATGGGTGGATCGACAAGAAAGTCAATTTTATCGTTTAGGAATATTGGCTGATTGGAAAAATCGTTATTTGACCATGCATCCAGAGTATGAAGCAGAAGAGATTCGTCAGTTTGCTCAAATGACCAAAAACAACATTCTCTATAAAGCAGAAAAGCCAGTTTATTGGTGTTGGGCTCTTCAGACCGCATTGGCAGAGTCTGAGGTTGAATATCACAATCATAAAAGTCCATCGATTTTTGTAAAATTTTTTGTTGATGAAAAACACAAATTAGTTCTTCAGACTGTGGATAAACCTGTCGCTTTTGTGATTTGGACAACGACTCCGTGGACATTGCCTGCTAATGTGGCGATTTGTTTAAATCCAGATTTTAATTATAATCTTTATGATGCTGGCAATGAGTATTGGGTGATTGCGAGTGAGTTGGCTGAGCCGTTTGAAACTGAGACAAAGATTGTGTTAAAACCTTCAAAGTATTCATTTAAAGGTTCTGATTTAGAACACATTAAAACAAATCACCCCTTTGTCGATGATCGCTTGTCTGTTGTTATTTTAGGCGATCACGTGACTTCAGAGACCGGTACAGGTTGTGTTCATACAGCCCCTGGACATGGTCAAGAAGATTATCTTGTTGGTTTAAAGTATCAATTGCCTGTTTTAAGCCCTGTCGATGAAAAAGGGTGCTTTACAAATGATGTTTCTGAATTTACAGGTGAAAATGTATTTGAGGCTAATCCTAAAATTGTTGAAAAACTCAAACAGTCGGGTCATCTTGTTTTCACAAGAGAGATTGAGCATCAGTATCCTCACTGTTGGCGCTCTCAAGCTCCGTTAATTTTCAGAGCAACCACTCAATGGTTTATTAATATTGATCATCCTGAATTTAATGTTCGTCAGAAAGCTTTAAAAAGTGTTCAGGATTTGATTCGGTTTGTGCCCAGTTGGGGACAGCAAAGGCTTCATGCGATGATGGAAAATCGTCCTGATTGGTGCTTGAGTCGACAGCGTACGTGGGGAGTTCCTGTTCCGATTCTTTATTGTAATGCAACGGGGGAACCCCTTGTTGATTATAATGTGATTATGAAAATTGCTGATGTGGTAGAAAAAGAAGGAGGAATTGATGCCTTTTATAAACATGATCCAAGTGATTTTGTAAAGGGCATGAATTTTGAGGGAGAGTTTGGTTCGCAGGGATTTCGTCATTGTAAAGATATCTTAGATGTTTGGTTTGATAGCGGAGTTTGTCATAGTGCGGTTCAAAAAAAGAGACCTCAACTGGATTTTCCAGCCGATATTTATCTTGAGGGAAGCGACCAGCATCGTGGTTGGTTTAATACAAGTTTGATTTCGTCCATTGCATCCTACGGTGAACCTCCCTTTAAGACGTTATTAACTCATGGGTTTGTCAATGATTGTCATGGACATAAAATGAGTAAAAGTTTAGGCAATGTTGTAGATCCACAAGAAATCATTAAGTCTCAAGGGGCAGAAATTTTACGCTTATGGGTGGCTTATGAAGATTATGGACAAGATCTTTCATGTGGAAAAGAAGATTTTCAAAGAGTCACTGAATCTTATCGAAGAATGAGAAACACACTTCGGTTTATGTTGGGTAATTTATTTGATTTTAATCCTCAAAAGGATCAAGTTGAGTATGATCATTTAACGCCGATTGATCAATGGGCTCTTCATCAGTTGTTTGAATTAAATCTTAAGGTCATCCATTCCTATGAAAATTATGAATTTAATAAAGTCTATCATGCCCTTAATCAGTTTTTTACTGTCACTTTGTCGGCGGTTTATTTGGATATTCTTAAAGATCGTCTTTATACAGCCAAAACAAACGGAGTTGGAAGAAAAGGGGCTCAGACGGTAATTCATTCTATTCTCAATCAACTGACTTGTTTAATGGCTCCTATCTTATCTTTTTTGGCTGAAGAAGTTTATCAGCATATTCCTTCAAAGAAGTGTGAGAGCGTGTTTTTAAGTGAAATTCATGAAACGCCAAAACAATGGTTTAATGCTGATCTTGCACAAGAGTTTGAGCGTTTATTGGCGATTCG
>CAYMLA010000095.1:5572-8760 GCA_964390785.1 uncultured Bdellovibrionales bacterium
GATGCTTCAAAAATATTGGAGGTTTTGAGGGCTGAAAAAACAATTGGATCAAGCTTAGAAGCTCAAATAATTGTTCGCGCACCATCAAAAGACATTGATCTTCTTCAAAAATACAGTCAATATTTAAATGAAATGTTTATTGTATCTGATGTAAAATTCAGTCAAGGTGATTTTTTGATTGAAGCTAAACGTGCAGATGGAGAAAAGTGTATTCGTTGTTGGAATTATGCTCAATTGACCAATGCTGATCATCCCTTTCCATCCATTTGTCCGAAATGCTTAGAGGCATTAAAATGAAGTTAAAGGCAGTTTATTTGTTAGCCATCAGTGGAGCTATTATTGCTCTTGATCAGGCGACAAAAATGTTTATTCATTGGAATTTTTATTTAGGTGAAAGTTTTACTGTTATTGAAAACTATTTTGATATCACTTATGTTCGGAATTTAGGAGCAGCTTTTGGATTTTTGGCTCAATCTCATCCCGGATTTCGAGAAATCTTTTTTTTAGTGATGCCTCCCATTGCGCTAGTTATTATTCTTGTTATTTTAAGAACGGTTGAAGAAAAAGATCGATTTCAAGTGATTGCTTTGTCTTTAATTTTTGGTGGAGCTATTGGTAATTATATTGATCGAGTTCGTTTTCGTTATGTGATCGATTTTTTGGATTTTCATATACAGGATTATTATTATTGGCCAGCATTTAATGTGGCTGACATGGCTATTGTTTCAGGTGTTGGTGTGTTGGTGTTTTTGATGTTTTTTGATATGTTAAAAAACAAAAACAAAGTGTCTCAGCCGAATTGAGGTTCATTTTTGTATCCATTTATTGAATTGACTTCAGAATTTGGATTTCCAACTTATTACTTAGTGATTAGTTTGGTTTGGTGTTTGATTATTTTTATTGGACTTTGGCAAAGTCGACAATATCAAATTCATCCTGTTGAGTATTTAGATGTTTTACTTGTTGTTATGCTTAGTGGCTTTGTTGGAGCAAGGTTGTTTCATGTTTTGTATGAAAATCCAGAATACTATTTTCTTCATCCGTTAGATGTTTTTTATTTTTGGCAAGGCGGATTTGTTTTTTATGGAGGCGCTCTTTTAGGAGGTTTTTGCGGGTCGTTTTGGATTTGGCGGAAAAAACTTGATTTACCTCTCTGGTTGGATTTTAGCGCTCCTTTAGTGGCTTTAGGTTATGGATTAGGACGACTCAGTTGTTTCTTTGCGGGGTGTTGTTATGGACGATACTCTGATCTCCCATGGGCATTAACGTTTCATGGAGCAGCACCAAGTCCCTATCTTCCTCGGCACCCCACACAACTTTATGCTGTCGTGTGGGAGCTTCTTCTTTTTTTGTTTCTTCTTTTTTTGCTTAAGATCAGCCCTTTTTTTTCTAAAAACAAGAGTTTTGAGTCTTCAACTTCAAAAGTTTGCTTATTGTTTCCTTTAGAAAAAGGCCAATTGTTTTCCATCTGGCTTTTTTTTCATGGATGGGGACGGATTGTTATGGAAAATTTTAGGGCAGATGAACGTGGTCCAGTTTTATTTTCTTTTTCCGTGTCGACATGGATAAGTTTGATTATCATCATATTATCTGTTTTTATTTTTATACGACAAGCAAGGAGATAGTTTATGTTACCAGTTGTTTATGATTTTGGTCCGTTTCAAATTCACACTTATGGTTTAATGATGGTGATTGGCTTTGTGGCTGGAATTTTAGTTATGCGCTTTCAGGCACACCGTGAGGGGATTGATGCAAATCAGTTTACAGATATATTGTTTTGGTCTTTTATTTGCGGTCTTTTAGGAGGAAAAATTTTATTTGTTATAACGACTTGGGATTATTATTCAAAACATCTTTTAGATATTTTCATTCTTTGGCAAGGAGGACTTGTCTTTTATGGAGGATTTATTGGGGGTGTACTTGGTCTTTATTTATTGACTCGATATCGAAAAATTAGTTTTATCAAAGCCCTTGATTTGTCGGCTCCTTCTTTGGCTTTGGGACATTTTTTTGGTCGTCTTGGATGTTTTTCAGCAGGATGTTGTCATGGGTCTGAGGTTTCTTCTGATTTTCCATTATCTGTTGTTTTTACGCATCCTTTGTCGGCAGCTCCACGCAACATTCACTTGCATCCCGCACAACTTTATGATGCATTTAATGTGTTGATTGTTTTTTTCATTTTACAATGGGTGTTTCGACGAAAAAAATTCGACGGTCAAGTGATCGCTCTTTATGGAATTCTCTATGGCATTGGACGTTTTATAGTGGAGATTTTTAGGGGAGACGATGTTCGCGGGTTTTTGTGGAAAGAAGGTTTATCCACAAGTCAGTTTTTAGCTCTTTTATTTGTATTAAGCTTTTCTGTTTTTTATTTTTATAAGCGAAAAAAAACAACAGCATAAATCGTGGCTGTTGCAAAACAGCCAGCATTGTCCCGAAACCTTGACAGATAAGGGGATATATAATATTCCCATGCTCATTATTGAGAGTATTTTTTTTTGGGGGGGGAACCATGAGATTTTTAATATTACTGTTTTTTGTTTGTTTTTTTAGTTCTTATGCAATGGCTGCGTGTGACCACCTGAAAGAAACCATAGTTCTTCGTCCTTTGATTGAAAATACAGAGGTCAAAGGAAATAGTTTTGCTCACTTATCTGAGCAACAATCCATTAAAATCGAACTTAAATCCAGATACCCAGAAATTGACAAGTTTATTCAAGAGTACGACGTGGAGCTTCGCAAAAGACAAGAGTCATTTACTCAGATGTACCCCCACTCAAATCCAAATGAACTAACCTGGGTGAAAGAGAAGTTGGCACACATGGTAGATATTGACCAATTTACCAGAAGATTCGTTAACTATCCCCAAGAAAACAGCTTAGGTGAAAAACAAACTCAATATTTTCATTCTAAGTTTGACCCCAGATGGCGTAAAGTTGATGAGGCCAATACGATTGATCTCAAGGGACTTCTTCGTATTTATGAGTGGTTCAAAATTTCTAAATTTGGAAGAGATGCAGACAGAAATGCTTGGTTAATTGCCCAACATGCTGATCATGATCGGGATTTTCAAAAGAGCGTTTTGGTGGTGCTCGATTCGCTATGGAGAATAGGTGAAACGAGTTCTACAAATTATGCATACCTTTTTGATAGAGTAGCGGTTTCTTGGGGAGACCCTAATCAGACTG
>CAYMLA010000096.1:0-8723 GCA_964390785.1 uncultured Bdellovibrionales bacterium
TACAAACGGCTAATGTGGTTGTTTTTTCAAGTGCAATACAACCCAACAATCCCGAACTTCTCGCTGCAAAAATAAAAAAAATTCCAATTATTCCTCGCGCAGAAGCTCTTGCGGAAATTATGCGTTTTAAAAGAGGAATTGCAATCGCTGGAACTCATGGAAAGACAACGACAACAAGTTTAGTCGCTTCTATCCTTTTGCATGCCCAATACGACCCGACCATTATTATTGGAGGACGCTTAGAAACAATTCAATCGACAGTACAACTTGGTAATGGCCAATGGGGTGTTTTTGAAGCTGATGAAAGCGATGGAAGTTTTATGAAAACGTCTCCGGAAATCACAGTCATTACAAATATTGATAATGACCATTTGGATTATTATAAAACAAAAGAAAATCTACTCCATACGTTCCTCACTTTTAGCGAAAAAATTCCTTTCTTTGGCTCTGCTATTGTTTATGGTGATGATCCTGAAATTAGAAAACTTTTTCAACATTATTCCAAAAATCTTATTTATTTTGGATTTGAATCTAATAACAATCTTTATGCGCAAGCAAGCACCTCCAATCACTACACTGTTTTTTCAAACGGCTCAGAATTAGGATCATTTCGCCCTCATTTTCCTGGAAAATACTTTGTTCTTAATTGTCTTGCTGCTATTGGCGCCTGCCTATCGGCTGGACTCCCTTTTGAAATTTGTCGTGATGGCCTTTCAAAATTTCAAGGAGTCGATCGACGCTTTCAATTTAAAGGGCGTACTCAATCCGGAATTTCAATTTATGACGACTACGCCCACCATCCAACAGAAGTCAAAGCCGTTCTTAGCGCTTTTAAAGAAAAATTTCCCAAGCAAAAAATTATTGCCTTTTTTCAACCTCATCGTTACAGCAGAACTCAAATTTGTTGGGATGAATTTCTAAATGCATTCTCCGACGCCGATGAATTAATTATTACGGATATTTATGCTGCCAGTGAGTCACCAATCGAAACCATTTCAAGCCTTAGGCTGGCAAATGAAATAAAACATCCCCATTGCTCCTACCTTTCGTTTTCAAACGCTCAAACAGAAGTAAAAAAAATATTACAATCTGGTGATATTTTTGTCACCCTTGGCGCAGGAGATGGCTGGAAAATCGGTCAAACCCTGATTGATTTGGATTCACAAAATGAAAATTGAAATTAAAGAAAAAGTCAGTTTAAAGAGCTTAAACACCTGGAAAGTGGGGGGCAATGCTCAGTTTTTTTGTGCACCAAAATCTCTTGATGAGTTACAGCTTTCTCTTTTATGGGCAGCAGACCACCACCTTCCTTATAAAGTTTTAGGAGGAGGCTCAAATATTCTTGTTAACGATTCTGGCATCCAAGGATTAGTCATTAATACAAAAAACTTACAAAACACAAAATGCTCTATTGAAAATGAACGTTTTGTTATTGAAGCTGAAGCCGGTGTGTCCAAGTCTTCTCTTTCTAAGCTTTTTTTAAAACAAAATTTAGACCCCGCTCTATTTTTAATGGGAATCCCTGGTTTTATTGCAGGCGGAATTGTTATGAATGCAGGAATTGGAAATAATTTTTATCCAAACGAATTTGCACAAATTACGGACTGGATAGAAACAGTTTCACTCAATCAAGAAAATAATGTGCAAGTTCAAAAGCTTTTTCAATCACAAATCAACTGGAGTTACAGAAATTCCACTGGATGGAATGGAATTATCTCTAAAGCTTGTTTTAGTTGGCCAAACAAACCCAATAAAGAAATTAAAACAAAGGTTCGTGATTGGAACAAAGAACGTTTAGCCAAACAACCCTTAGGAGAACCAAGTGCTGGCTCCGTTTTTAAAAATCCCAATCATCATCAAAGTGCTGGTTTTTTGATTGAAAATTCTGGTCTAAAAGGTTTTCAAATTGGAGGAGCACAAGTCTCAACAAAACATGCCAATTTTATTCTTAACACAGGAAATGCAAGTTCCTCAGATATCACCGAATTAATCTCTTATATACAAAAGAAAGTTTTTGAGATTTACAAAATTCAACTTGAAACTGAGATAAAGCTCTTTAATTAGAAGCTATTGCCACTTTGTTAGCTCTTTTGCAACAAGCACCAATAGTATTTTGGTTTAGTCATTTGCACAATTTTTTGTAGACAAAGAAAAATCATTAATATTTTGTCCAGCCTCAATTTGTTTTATTGCTTCTCGCAATCGATCTTCAAATTCTGCAAGATTTTGAGCCTCATTCTTAATCTTCTGATCAAATATTCGATTAAGCATAAAAGCCAAACGATACCCAGCCTTGGCCAAAGCAAGATTTAGAATTGGAATTTGTGACAAATAATACTCTTCACCTAATGCCCCATTGCCAATCTCTTGTTTTCTCAAACAAATTGATTCCCTTGCCCAATCAAGAACAGTTGAATTTTGAAATTCTCTAATTTGATCTTGATTCAATTTATCAATAGCAGATGAATATTCAACATAAGGTATTTCTGAAAGATCGTCATTTAAACGGTGATTATTTTCAACAACAAACCTTTCTAAAAGATGATGATCCCAAACTCTATGTAGAGAAATAAGCGTTTCCCTAACTTGTGGTTTAAGATATTCATCAATATCGGGATCAAAATAACAACTCTTTTGTTCACAATTGTCAGGCGACATAACACTCAGTGAAGTATAGGTCACTTTTTTTTCGCCAAACCAAGAAACTTTTATTTTGTTTCCTCCTAAATTTGTTTTTTCCCCAACATGAAAGGGTTGATGAATATCACCGACCAAATGAACAAGAAAGCGAAGATAAGACTTAAATTCCGTAGTTTGAGATCCAGAAAGTTGACTCATCAGATTCAAAATGGCTCTAATTATATCTCCTTTAGGCTCTAGGTTCTCCAGAGAAAAGTATTTCTTTTCATCATCAAGATTAAGAAAGTGCCAATTATAGGTATGAGACCACTCTGGTGATTTTCTTACCGTATCTGCCCAAGTGCATTGTTTAACAAATGGTTTATCTTCAAAAATACCATCAATTTCTTTTTTTGTTGCCTCAGTTAAATGATGATAAGCAATATTACAAATAGTATAATGTCCTAATTCCTTCCAAGCACTTGATTGAAAAACATAAAACAACACTTAAACCACTAGAAAAAATTTCATAACTCGAACTCCACTTTATTTTATCCCCAAACCACTTCAGTGTATTCACTGCCTACATTAACAAATCCAGATCCATTCTAAAATTAAAAACACCATTGATTATTTATTTTTGAAAAATTACTTTAGTAAACAACTGGACTAGATAAAACAACAATAATCCATTATTGCGTTTGAAATTTTCTATTTTATTTTAAACATATACAACACAGTAAAACAGCATTTGTTTTATTTCTAACAGCCTAAAATTCAATCAAATTTAACATTTAACGAAATTAAATTTGCTCCCTTCACAAAAATAACATTATTATATATTAATGAACATGCAAATTCGATTTCTGGGGGTGCGAGGATCCTTACCTACTCCTTACTATCCAGAAACACTACAAGAAAAAACAACTGAGGTCTTAGATCGTTTTTGTCAATCCCCTTCAAAAGACGTTAAATCTTTTGTCAATAAACTTCCTCAACACTTAAAAGGAGGCTGGGGAGGCAATACAACCTGTGTTGATATAAAAACAAAAAAAACACACATTATTATTGATGGCGGCACCGGAATCAGACGGATTATTCAAGAAGTTATGTCTAATTCCAATGACAAAAACGAAATTCACATTTTTTTTACTCACTTTCATTGGGATCACATCATTGGATTGCCTTTTTTTACGCCTTTTTATATCAAAAAAAATAATATTCATCTCTATGCTGTTCAACCTGAACTCAAAAAAATGTTTAAATTGCTATTTACTAAACCCTACTTTCCGGTAACCTTTAAACAACTCGCTTCAACCATCCATTTTCATCAACTCAAACCAAGAACCCCTTTCTCTATTGAAGACACAAAAATCACCCCCTACCTTCTTGACCATCCTGATGAGTGCTGGGGATATAAAGTGACCACAAATGGTAAAACTTATTCTCATTGTGTTGACACTGAAGGCTTACGCATAAGCCGAAAAGACTTAGGAAAAGATCTTCCCCTTTATCAAAATGTTGATCTTATGCTCTACGATGGGCAATACACCATTGAAGAAGCCTTAGAAAAACTAAACTGGGGACACAGTGCTGCTCCTCGCGGACTAGAAATTGCTTTAAGAGAAAAAATTAAAACCATTGCTTTTACCCATCATGACCCTTGGGCTGATGATGAATACATTTCAACCATAGCAAAACAAGCTCAGCAATTTCTGAAAAAAACAGCAGAAAAAAATGGCTTTAATTTCAAAGTCAAATGGTTGATTGCTCGAGAAGGCATGGTTATTAATCTTTAATAAGTAGTGGTTGCTGCACAAAACGGCCACTAACTAGCCACTATCGACTGAGGATTATGAAAAAATATCTCATTGCCTTTACCACATTAATGATTTGCATAATTTTAGTTGTTTTCTCCATCCATTTGAATCAAGATTTTTTTTCCACCAAAAAAGTAAACCTTCAAATTGATAATTATAATAGTAGCGCTATTTTATTTGATAAATATCCTGATCTCCATGAAAAGCTCACTCTTTTAAAAGGAAAAAAAATTTGGGATGTTTCCCTAAAAAACGTTCGTGATAACTTGAATCAACTCACTTGGATAAAAAAAATTCTTATTTCTAAACGCTGGCCTGATACCATTAATATCATTGTTCACCCTCAAGATATCAAAGCTCTTATTTTAGATAAAAGCGGCACGCTCCACCCAGTTGTTGAATCTGGTCATCTACTAGACCCCCTCAAAAACAATCAATTTCCAAATAAAATTATTCTTTCTGGTTCCAATTTCTATTCAGAACACCCTCTTCGACTCCGAGCCATTGCACTTATTAACAGCTTACCTAAAACTGGGCCCCTCCAAGAGTCTAGTTTATCAGAAATCACTTACACCTCAAAACAAGGTTTTGACTTCATACTTACGTATTCAAACTTAACCATCCAAATTGGACATAACCCCATTGACCGGTTAAAGATTGAACAGCTCACGCAAGTCTTAAATTATCTTCAACAAAACAAAATTAATAGTCGCGTTATCGATGCACGATTCTCAAAAAAAATTCTTGTTAGGTTGCACAAAGCACCATAACCTAAACTTAAGGACTATATCTTTATATGCTGGCTACAGAAAAACAGCCACTATATAAATAATAATCTTTTAAAAATTTATTGAACAACGACAAAAGGCTGGTCGTTTAAAAAATCGAGGACAACATGGCCCGATCAAAAGATCAAAAACCATTTATCATTTCTGGATTAGACATTGGTTCTAGTAAAGTTTCATTTGTTATTGGATCTTTATTAGATAATCGAATTGATATTGTTGGGATTGGAACTCATCCCAATTCAGGAATGAAACAAGGAGTTATCGTTAACATCGATTCAACAATCGAAGCTATAAAACGAGCAAAAGAAGAAGCCGAACTCATGTCAGGATATTCTATTTCCTCAGCATGGATTGGCATTTCAGGAACTCATATTCAATCCTTTGACTCTAGAGGAATGGTCGCCATTAAAGAAAGCGAAGTCTCTGAAAAAGACATTCAAAGAGTTTTATCAGCCGCACAAGCCGTTGCTGTTCCTGAAGATCGAGAAGTCCTTCATGTTCTCCCGCGTGATTATAAAATTGATCAACAAGATGGCATTTGGGATCCCATTGGAATGTCAGGCGTTCGACTTGAAGCTTCCGTTCATATTATCACTTCATCAAAAACAGCCTTACAAAATGCCTATAAAAGCGCAAGCAAAGCTGGAATCACTCCTAAAGGATTTGTCTTATCACAACTGGCAGCCAGTCGTGCCGTTATTGGCGAAGATGAAAAAAGTTTAGGATGTGCGCTTGTTGATATTGGTGGAGGAACCACCGATGTTATTATTTATGCAAACGGAAGTGCGGCCTATACCGCTTCAATTCCAATTGGAGGTTCTCACTTCACTCATGATATTGCTGTCGGCCTAAGAACTCCTCAAACTGAAGCTGATCGATTAAAAATAAAATTTGGTTGTGCTCTTTCTAGTCTTGTTGACCATAATGAAATGATCGAAGTTGCCGGCGTTGGAGGAAGAGGAAGCCGTTCTGTTTTAAGAAAAACTCTTTGTGATGTTATTGAGCCCAGAGCAGAAGAAACATTAAATCTCATTCAAAATGAAATACATAAAAGTGGTTTATCAAACCACTTAGGATCAGGCATTATTTTAACTGGTGGAACCAGTCAACTCATGGGATTAATTGAAATGGGAGAATTTATTTTTGAAACTCCTGTAAGACTCGGAACCGCAGCCAATATTGGTGGTCTCAAAGAAGTTGTTAAAGGTTCTGGTTTTTCTACTCCCGTTGGCTTGCTCATTCACGGATTAGAAGCGGAACAAAATCAATCGCGACAAAATAATAATGAAGATACATCTGAAAAAAAAGACTTTTTTTCTCAAATGGGTGAAAAAATTAAAAATTTATTTGCATAAGATAATTAAGGACGATTAAGGGGGAAACATGTTTGAACTAGAAGAAAACGTAGGTACAGGCGCAAAAATTAAAGTGGTTGGCGTCGGTGGTGGTGGCAACAATGCCGTTACTACAATGATTGGTTCAGGAATGGATGGTGTTGAATTCATCGTTGCTAATACTGATCTTCAAGCTCTTAATAGCAACCCAGCAGATACAAAAATTCAATTGGGTGAAGAACTCACTCGTGGACTCGGAGCAGGAGCCAATCCTGATGTCGGACGACGAGCAGCCATAGAATCTTACAATGCGATTGTGGAATCTCTAGAGGGTGCAGACATGGTTTTCGTGACCGCAGGAATGGGTGGAGGAACAGGTACCGGTGGAGCCCCAATTGTTGCAAAAATTGCTAAGGAACTGGGCGCACTCACTGTTGGAGTTGTTACCAGGCCTTTTATTTTTGAAGGAAGAAAAAGAAAAAGTCATGCTGACAACGGAATCTCTGACCTTCGTGAAAATGTTGACACCCTTATTGTTATACCCAATCAAAAACTTTTATCCATTTCTGGTGATAAAACTCCCCTTCTTGAAACATTCAAAAAAGCCGACGAAGTATTACTTCAAGCCGTAAAAGGAATTTCTGACTTAATCAACCGTCGAGGACTGATCAATTTAGATTTTGCTGATATTCGCACAGTGATGGATTCAAAGGGCATGGCCATCATGGGTACGGGATCTGCCTCAGGAGAAAACCGTGCTGTTGAAGCTGCAACTTCTGCTATTTCTTCGCCTCTACTTGAAAGCATTTCTATTAATGGTGCCACAGGCATTATCATTAATGTGACTGGCGGCCCAGACTTAAGCTTAATTGAAGTTAATGAAGCTTCAATGCTTATTACAGAAGCTGCTGAAGAAGATGCTGACATTATTTTTGGCGCAGTCATTGACGAAGAAATGGGAGACGAAGTTCGAGTTACGGTCATTGCCACTGGTTTTGGACAAGATGACCACCCTCAACTCCTTTCTGAAAAACAACGTCATTCTCAATCTATGGATAAAATTGAAATCAAAAACAAACCCAACAAAGAAGATTTATACCATCAACAACGGGCTGAACACACTCCATCTCCCTCTTCTGAAGAGTTTGAAAAGATTGACTCCAATGAAGAACAATTTAGTTTTATTCCTGAGATTGAAGAAGAATGTCCTTTGCTTCCCAGAGATAAACTCATAGAAAAAGCAAAGCAATTTCGAGAAAAACACCAAAATTCTGAAACGAATGAAAAAAAACCAGAACAGCTCACAATGGATCTAGACAACACGAAAGATGAACTTGAAGAAGCACGAAGCCTTGCTAAAAGTCTTTTTAAAAATCCATTTGATAGCCAAAATCTTGAAGTGCCAGCTTTTATAAGAAAAAGACAAAATTTAAATCTTGGCGACAAGTAAACGTGGATGCATGGTTTGTTTCAGACCTTCATATTGAAAACTTTCAATCACGCAATGGCCAAGTGCTATTGCGTTTTTTACAATCAATTGCAGAAAAACAAAGACCTGCCACGCACCTTTTTTTTGTGGGAGACATTTTTGATCTTTGGGTTGGACCAAGTCCTTATTTTAAAACACTCTATTTTCCTTTTATTGATTTATTGCAAACAATCAAATCTCTTAACGTCCAAATCTATTATTTAGAAGGAAATCACGATTTTCATTTAAAAAGTGTGCTCACAAAAACTCTCAATATTCCTGTTTACTCTACCGAACTCTCTCTTTTAATTGGTTCTCATAAAGTGTTTCTCTCTCATGGTGATCTTATGAACACAAAAGACAGCAGTTACAAGCGACTAAGAAACGTGCTTCGCTCAAAAACAATCGAAACAATGTCTGAAATTTTACCTGGACGTCTCATTCATTTTATTGGTGAAAAATGGAGCCAAAATAGCAGAAGTAAAAAACCCAAAAAAAGTGATCGCAATGAAGGAATGATTAAAAACTTTATTCAAGATTATTCCAAACGTCTTGTTCACCAACAAGGGCACTTTGATTTCATTATAACGGGTCATCTGCACCTTAGAGAAACCTTTTATTTTCTTTATAATTCTGAATTGGTTCACTCAATCAATCTAGGAAGCTGGATCGAAGACTCTCCTGCTGCTTACTA
>CAYMLA010000097.1:0-8696 GCA_964390785.1 uncultured Bdellovibrionales bacterium
CGTCGCAGTGAGATTTGAGCGAAGCCAACGAAAAAGTTGGCTGTTTTGCTGCTGCCACTCGTTAGCCAAAAAAAGCGAGGAATAACCCTGCTGCAACCGCAGACCCAATCACTCCTGCAACATTAGGCCCCATTGCGGACATGAGTGGATTAACTCGGCCATTGGTTTTATCAGAAACAAATTGCTGAACGACTCGTGCTGCCATTGGGACTGCAGAGACGCCAGCGGCTCCAATGCAGGGATTGATTTTTTTTGCGGGAGGAAGAAATAGATTAAGAAATTTAGCAAATAAAATTCCAGCAATGCTACTGAGGACAAAAGCAACAGCTCCAAGAGCTAGAATTTTTAAAGTCGCAGGAGTGAGAAAATGATCGACATCCATAGTGGCTCCAACAGTAAGACCAAGAAAAATAGTAACAATATCAATTAAAGAGGTGCTTGCTGTTTTTCGAAGACGTTCAGTGACTTTACATTCACGCAAAAGATTTCCAAACATCAACATTCCAATAAGAGGAGCGGCAGAAGGAATGCCAAGGCAAACAATGATAGTTGTAATAATTGGAAACAAAATGACAGCAGTGGAAGAAACGGGTTTGGCTTGTGGCATATCAATTTCGCGTTCTTTTTGAGTGGTGAGAAGAGCTAGCAGAGGAGTTTGAATAATTGGAATTAAAGACATGTAACTATAAGAGGCAACGGCAATCGGGCCAAGTAAATGAGGAGCAAGTTTAGAGGCAATAAAAATAGAAGTTGGGCCATCAGCTCCCCCAATAATTCCAATAGCGGCTGCTTCTTTTAGCTCGAAGCCAAATATAACAAAGGCTGCGATAGCTGCGGCTATAATTCCAAATTGAGCCGCTGCTCCCAAGAGAAAAGTGATCGGTCGTGCCAATAAGGGTTTAAAATCAGTTAAAACACCAACACCTAAAAAAATGAGAGGGGGAAATAGTTCCGTTTTAATGCCATTTGTATAAATGAAATGCATGATTCCATTGCCATGAGAACCCATTTCTCCATGAGGAAGATTGGCTAAAATAATTCCAAATCCAATTGGAATAAGGAGAAGTGGCTCATAGTGTTTATAAATGGCAAGAAAAATAAGTAAACCTGCAATTGCAAACATCACTGGGATTCCCCAAGATATGTTTGCCCATCCCGATTCAGTCCATAATTTAAAAATATTTTCCATTATTTTTGAATCTCCATAATAGCGAGGGATGAATCCACTTCATCACCAATACTTGAATGAATAGAAACAATAGTCCCAGAACAAGGAGCTTTAATGTCATAAGTGGCCTTCATTGCTTCAATTTGAGCAACGACTTGTCCTTCACTGACTTTGTCTCCAATTTTAACTTTGATGTCGTTAAGTTGAACACTTCCAGCAAAGTTGGATTTTACAGGAATTTTTTCGCCTCCAGTCGTTGGCGGTGAGGAAGACAGAACAGAGGCAGGAGTTGATGTTGAATTAGAGTTAAGAGGAGAGACCGTAACATTAAAAATTCGAGTTTTCCCACCTTCTTCAATGAGGCATTGTGTAGTGATTGTTTTATTGAGATCTTGATTTGGATTTTCGTTGCTTAAGGAGGACGATGAAGATTTTTTTTGGGTGCTTTTCAATGGAATATCAATTTTTCCTTTTCCGAGTAAAAATCGCAAGCCTTCATTGGTTTGCATTTTTTTTCCAGGGACTATGGAGGAAACCACTAAAAATGTATTTTCATCTGTGATTTCTAAATTGTTTTCTTTAAGAGCTTTTTGAGCTTCTCCGATATTGTCGTCAACGGCTTCAAGTGGGTTGTCGGTAAAAATAGGAAGCCCAAGCTGTTTAGAAGCAATTTCAATAACTTTAGGATCAGGGGGGAGAGGAGTTTTCCCAAAATAACCAAGCACAGAACGCCCATAACCAGCGTCAATTTTTTCCCATCGTCCCATTTGAACATTGTTAAAAGCTTGAAGCCAATACTGTTGACTACCGGGGGTTACACTAGACCATGCTCCTCCTGCTTCAACCACAATAGGGAATTCCGCTAAAATGTCACTGTATTTATGAATTAAACCGGCTTTAACCATCATGTGGACATTAGGCCCGATTGCTCCTCCTGGCATGGGAAAGCCAATAACTCGAGCGTCAGGTGAAGTGGTAACAGGGTTGAAATCATAATCTTTCATGGTTTCATTAAGAATTTCTTCAATAATATGAATTTTATCACCATCAATATCTAAACTATAGCCAGTCCCCTTGAGGGCGTGAGCCATTGAACGGACATCAGGCTGAACTGTTCCGCTTGCCATTGGTCGGACGGATAGATCAATTCCATCAACTCCCCCAGCTATTCCAGCCATATAACAACTGACGGCCATGCTTGCTGTGTCATGAGTGTGCAGCCAGAGTGGCATTTCAGGGGGCATGATTTTTTTTAACTGAATGGACGTGTCGTAGATGGTTTTAGGATCGGTTGTTCCACTGGCATCTTTTAAACAGAGACTGTCTATTTGTATGTCTTGTTCTAAGAGTTGTTTTCCAATATTAAAATAAAACTCTGCGGTGTGCACTCGGTCTGATTTAAAAGGCAATCCCATTAATGATATACAGGCTTGATGATGTAAGCCAGCTTCAACTATTGGGCGGCCAGTTTGAACAAGATTTTTAACATCATTCATATAATCAAAATTTCGATCCCAAGTGGTGCCATGTTTTTTCATTAGTTTGGCTTGGAGATGAAGGGTGTCTAAGTTTTGTGTGGTTAATGTGACTCCAGAAACGGATCGAGTTAGTATTTGCAAATCAACATCTGTTCCGACAGTTGATCTCATTTTTGACATGGTTTCAAAGGGGTTTTCGTTGAGATAAAAAAGTGGAGATTGATAGCGTGCACCACCACCAAATTCTAAATGTCTAATTCCTATTTCATGAACCGCCGCTTTCATTGCGGGTAAATAATCTTGAAGACGAACTTTTCCACCAAATGAACTTTGAAGCCCATCTCTAAAGGTGGTTAACATGACTCGAATTTTTTTTGGTTTTTGAGAAAAAATCATTTTTGTTCCTCGATCTTAGTGATTTTATGATTTGGAAAAATTTGACAATAAGTGCTGTGAAGAGCGGCAAAAAGAGTTTTGTCACTTTCATCGATTTTTGCTTCTTTTTTTAAAAGAGTTATCTCTTTATAGGGAAAAAGGAGAGTGATCGCCCACATAACAATAGATAAAAGACCTAAAAAAATAAACACACAACACAAGGAGATGATACAAATAATAACAAAATCCATTGAACTCATAAATCAGACTCCGTTGAAAAAGTTGATTATTTTGCAGCAGTCACTACTAAATAGTATATGCTGTTATAATTAATTTATTATCAAACGTCCAGATCGAAAAGCTTTTGACTGATTGTTTAAAAAAATTTCGAGTTGAGGACCTATGTTCGTAAGAAGTCCTTCTGCAATTAACTTTTCACAGGAGCTTTCAGGGGTGTTTTCATATAAAGAAACGGATTGATTAAGAGCAACACAAAGGGATTTGTAATTGTTTCTAATTTCTTCGTAGTTGTTATTGGAAAGAGCCTGATAGTGATATTTTAGTTCATCAAGGAGGATTGAGAAGGTTTTGCTGAGGAGATTTTTATGAGGTTTAAGGTGGAATTGGAGGTGTGTCGTTTTAGAGACAAAAGGATTTGGGCTAATTTCAACAGGAGATTCAACGTTAATTCCAATTCCTAGAAGAGCGCATTGAATTTGATTGTTTAGGGTAGACATATGCGTAATCACTCCAGCAATTTTTGCTTCTTTAATGAGCACATCGTTGACCCATTTGATTTGAGCTTTATCTTGGAGGTCTTGAAATGAATTGAGAGTTTTAGCAACACTCACTGCAGAGAGAGCCAGAAATTCAGTTCCAAAATGCTGGAGTTTAAAGTCAGGTTTTAAAAAAACGGTGAAGTGAATGTTTCCTTTTTTTGCGCTCCAAGGCCGATTTTTAAAACCATGAAAATTCTCACCAGATTCTGCGATTAATCCCGTAGCATGCTCTGGTTCATGTTGAGATAGAAAATGCTTAAGTTGGTCAAATTGAGATTGAGGGGAATGTTTGCAAAGAATGAATGTAGACCAAAAGTTGTCGTTTTTTTCTGCTATATAAAGTGGAGTTAGAGACCCTAGAGTAAAAGAGATCAGTTCATTCAGTGGGTAGTGAAATTGTTTTGCATGAGAGCATTGCGCAAAGTGTAAATCGGGTAATATTTTTTTTGCAAAAGCGAGATTGTCAGAAATTATAATCATAACTCGGGTTCCACTTCGTTTGTCTAAGGCCATCCCTTTTTTGTGCAAAATTAGTAAAAAAGGAATGCCAACAAGAGGCAAGCTGTATCATACTAAAAGAAAGCTATTATTAGTGCGGTAATACAGCAAAATTACTTTCAAGACAAGTCCAAAGGGAAGCGTTATGTCAATTGAAAGGCAAGAAATTAAACTTAGACCAATTGAACTTGTTAAAACAGATAAAAACATTAAAGTTCGTTTAAAGAATGAACCAAGTAATGAGGTTTTATTTCCTTTAAAAGTAGAAAAAATACTTTATTTATTAATGGAGGGGATTTCTTTAAAAGATCTTATCATTCGTCTTCATTTTTCAGGGAGAAAAATAACCTTTCGTGCTTTGTATAAATTGCTTGAAAAATTAAGTGACAACAAGCTAATTAGTAATAAATCAATTAATGAGTACATCAATAGATTGCGTCCACATTATGAATGGCGCCGTTCGCTTTTGCATCAGTCGTTGTTTAAAGTTGATTTGTTGAATTTTAAAAGAGGTGTCTCTGATTTATTTTTTGCTCATGTGTTATTAATAATCACTTTTCTTTTTGGTGGTGTTAGTGTTTTTAATTTTGTTAAAGAATCTCCTTTAGTTTTACATTCATTTAATCAGACCTCACATTTTTGGTCTGCATTTATTTCTTTGATTTTTGTATTTTCAGTTGTTCGAAGTTTGAAAAGCGTTTTTAAGTTAATTTTAATTCGAGGTTTTTCAGGCTCTGCCGTTTCTCTTTTTCTCGAGGTTACTCCTTTTTCTGTTCATTTATTGACTCAGGGTTTGGTTTTCTCAGTAAAAAAGAGCTGGAGTGAATGGTTTTCTGTGATTTGTTTGTTTTTTTTAACTTTTAGTGGTCCGTTATTGGCTCAACTTTTTGGTTTTAGTGATGTGTTTATAGGATATTGTGTTTTTTCTACGGTTATTTTAGTGCTTTCAGATTGGTCTCCCTTAGTGTTTAGTGATTTAACAGATGGTTTAAGTTATCTTTATAATCTTTGGGATGAAAATTTTTTTAAACTAAAAAACAAGATGATTGAACAAAGAATAGCAAGTATTCATGTTTTTTTTAATTTTTTGTGGGTTTTATTGTTTGGGTTATTTTTAGTTTTTAGTTTTTTATATTTGTTTGATGATAAATTTTCTTTGTTATTTTCTTCTCATCGAATGATTCAATTGTCTTGGGGTGTGTTTTTTGTTTCAATATTATTTTGTGGCATTGTTTTTATTGATGATATGTTGAACGTCTTTGCGTATGGAAGTGATGTCGATCGTGCTTTTATCAAAAATATTTGGCGAAAACCAGGAGAAAATGAATCAGATGGGATTTCTGCTCTACAGTCAGGCTCTGTTGATCGTGAAGTCATTGCAAAACTGCCATTACTTCGCAATGTTGAACCAGAAGTTAAAATTAAACTTTTAAATAATGCTTCTCTTATACGTGTTTCTAGAAAGGTTAGAATTTGTCGTCAAGGGAGTCATAATAGAGATTTGTTTATTGTTGTGTCTGGTTCTGTTGGGGTTTATCGGACAACTCGGTTGGCCAAAAGAGAGTTTGTAACATCTCTTGAAAAGGGAGCTGTGTTTGGTGAGTTTGGTTTTTTTATGAACCAGCCTCGAACAGCTGATGTCATTGCAATAGAAGAGAGTGTTTTATTGAAAATTGTTTATAATTCAGAAGATTTTTCATACGCTATTGATAAAAAAATGATGGATTTTTTAAAAGAACGAATTTGGTTTTTACAGGCTTTGGTTTCCAGTACAATGTTTAAAACTATCCCTCAAGAAGCCATGGATTCAATTTTATTTAAAGGTAAGATTTTAAAGATTCCACAAAATATGAGAATAATTAATCAGGGTGATGTCGGTGAAAAGGCTTATTTTATAATTCAAGGTGAGGCAGATGTTTTAAAAAATTTTCATCATGTTAATCGAATGAAGAAAGGTGATTTATTTGGTGAAATTGCTTTATTGCTTCCCAATCAACCTAGGACAGCTTCAGTGATTGCAGCAACAGAACTCTTGGTTGTTGAATTGAGTTATAATGACTTTTGGGATGTTCTTAGTGATAATCTTTCTTTGGCGATGCAAATTGAAGATCAAGCCATGCAATTGCTTTATGGTGAAAAAGATAAAAATAAGAATTAATTTTGAGTTTCATTTGAGTTTCGTTTCGGAAGGCAAAATCTCAAATTTGCTGATAACTAGTGGTTGTTTTGTGCTAACCACTAACTGATAATTTATTCATACGAAGTATCAATGTTTAGTTTTACAAAAATCTTTTTAAAAAACAAAATTTACAAGTTAAATAGTAGCTGTTTTGCTGCAGCCACTAAATAGTGCCTGTTGCGAAATAGCTTCAACAGATCTGCACCATTAGTTTTACTTATCTCTTCGTTATTCCTCCTCCGGTTAGCGCCTCTTGCTAGCCGTTCGTCGTCATGCCTCGATATAAGTAAAACTAATGGCACATCTCCATTAAATCTATTTCGCATCAAGCACTAAATACTGTAATTTATTCAATCGAAAAATTTTCTTGATTCTTAGTTTTTGTTTACGATATAAAAAACAATTCCTAGTGGTTATAACGAATTATAACTTAATGATAATATCCAAAGCGACGGGGTTTACACGGGGGAGCGATGATGAAGCAAAAATTTGACTATTTTGCAACTTGCCTTCTAGTGGCCGCTGCAAAATAGGCAGACTCAATCGCTTTGACTATAAAATGATTAAAACGACAATGGTCTCTTGGTAGAAAAAGTGTGGGAATATGAAAAAGCAGTTTTTTTTTGTTTTAACTTTTTTAGTTAGTTTAACTCTTTCAGCGGAAGTTATTGAGAATTATTCTTTTTTTTTGAAGGATAGTTATTTATCTACTTTGATTCCTGCTTTTGCTCGTGTTCAGGAGCGTAATCCTCGTTATTTTTCTTTAAAAATTATTAAATCAAGAGATGATGTTCCTGTTTTTGGAAAACGAAATGAGCTTGTTTATTCTTTTTTGCATCATTCTGGACAAAACAAACCTCTTGTCGTTGTTATTCCGGGATTAGGTAGTCTTCCAACTTCAAGTTTAATGAGAGCCGTTGCTGAAAATCTTTGGAGGCAAGGAAATCACGTTCTTGTTATTTCATCACCTTTTTCTTGGAATTTTGCTTTGTGCGCAAGTCATTTCGGTTTGCCTGGGCATTTACCCAATGACTTAATTGATATCAAACGTGTTATTGATGAGGGGATAAACCACTTAAGTTCACAAGTTCATGTTCGCTTTACTGAAGTGAATTTGATTGGATTTTCGTTAGGGGCTTTTTATGCAGCATGGTTGTCTCAACATGATTTTCAAACTGAAAAAACATTTAATAAAACAGTTTTAATTAATCCACCAATAAAAATGGAACATTCATTAAAGCTCATTGATCAGTACTTTGAGTTCAGTTTGCTTCTTCAACAAAGAGAACCCAACTATCAAGATCGAGTTATGGGAAATCTTCTTTCTGAAGGAGAAAAATTGCTTGGTGAAGTTTATAATGAAAAATATTATCAAATAGTTGGAGAAATGTTGTTGAATCAAAAATTAAGGAGCACTGATTATAAGTGGCTTATTGGCAATATTTTTAGAGAAAACCTAGCTAAATTAGTGAATGTTTCTCAGGCAATTGAAAACAGAGGAGTTCTGCAAACGCCGCTCGTTAAAAAAAATGTTGCGCTTCGAACTCAGGAAGCATTTAAGGTTAGTTTTTGGGAGTACTATAATGAGATTTTAATTTCGAAAGTAACTGAAATGTTTAATATAAGTAAAGAAGCAAGTTTGAAAATTCAAAATTTTGACTTACCTAACTTAAAGTCTTTTTTTTCTTCTCATAAAAATATTTTTATAATGCATAATGAGGATGATTTTTTGTTAACAAATGAAGATTTGCTGTTTTTACAAGAAACATTTAATGATCGGGCTTTTATATTTCCATATGGTGGGCATTTGGGAAATTTTTATCACCAAGATAATTTAAAGATATTAAAAAAAATATTATCATTTTAGTTTAATTTTGGTAAACTGTAATAATGTTCCTATTTTTTGCTGAGGTTTTTTTAAGTTTTATTGTTTTTGAAAATTTCAATTAAGCCAATATAACACTGGAGATGTTTTTATGGATTGGACAATAGAGTTGATTATAGATGATCAATATGTTTTGAAAATTCAAAACGATAAAGGTCGCAGTTTTGAAATTGTCCAAGAAAAGCAAGAAGATGATAGTGTTAACTTGTTTATTCAAAGAGTAAAGGCCTTTGAATACCATTTTAATGAAGATGATGTTTTTCACTTTGAGGGGCAAGATTTTTTGTCTTTTTATGAGTTTGTACGTTTTTTGTATGGACATGTACAATAGATT
>CAYMLA010000098.1:0-4196 GCA_964390785.1 uncultured Bdellovibrionales bacterium
TTGCGTAATGATAAATTTGCTTAAAAAAACGAGATCTGGGAGTCTTATAGTATAGAATTGAAAATGAAATTCATAACTCACACTTCACTTCGTTTTGTTCGAAGTCTACAGATATCAGTTCGTCAATTTTCAGCTTTAGTTGTGTTGGCATTTTAAATTCATAATTGAAACCTGAATGCTCTTAGCTATATCTTATAACTGACAACCGATAGCTTAAACAATTAGTCACTAAATATTGAATCTGTATAAGTTTGTTTAAAAAACAAAACATTATAATAATAAGTATATTCTTATTTTTAAATGTAGGCAAAAGTTAGTTTTCTTTCCCTTAGTTGGCTGTCATGCTACAGCCTAGTGGCTGCTGCAAAATAGCCAACGAAAAAGTTGGCTGTTTTGCGGCAGCCACTAAGTGCTATATGATTCTGGGGGCTTGTCGTCGTCATCTATAGGCGGAGTATCATCTATAAGTGGAGCGTCATCTGGTGAAGTAGAATAAGTTTTGATTTCAAGTTTGCAAAATTCAAATTCTAATTCTGAAATTCGTTTGTACTTATAAAGGTTTTTGCAAAGCGAAAGAATTCGAGTTGAAGAAAAATCAGTGATATGACCTTTTTCGGTAAGCATTTGTGAATAGACTTCAGGATTGGGTAAAAGATGAGCCAAGTAAGCACTTTCAAATAAACTCAGTTCGTTAGGACTTTTGTCAAAGTAAAATTGACTTGCTTTTTTCAGGCCAAAGATCCCATTCCCAAATTGGACAATGGTAAGGTATTTTTCTAAAATTTCGTTTTTACTCAAGAGCTTTTCGACTTTTAAAGTGATTAGGGCTTCCTTAATTTTTCTCCAAAGTGTTTTTTCATTGGTTAAAAAAACATTTTTTACCAACTGTTGTGTTATGGTTGACGCTCCACGAACATAACGTTTTTCTTCTAAATTAAGAAGGAGGCTATTTTTAAGCTCATCCCAATCAAATCCATTGTGAGAAAAAAACCGAGCATCTTCAGCAATAATAATGCTGTCAATGACATGTTTAGGGACAGAATTGTAATGGACATAAGAATCATCAGAGGGACATAAATACAAATCGTTCATTTTTGTTTTTAAACAGCCGGAGATTTTCTCTGTATTTGGTAGAGAAAACAAAATGAGTAAAACAGTAAAAAAAAGAAGAAGAAATAAACCGACGAAACAAGTCACAGAATAAAATAGAAATTTTTTCATTTAATTCTTTCCAAGAAGCCCATTTGTTCTCATCCACTCAACACTTTCTTTAATGGCGTGCTCTGCAGGGCAAAAAGAAAGGCCAAGATGTTTTTGAGCCTTGCTTGAATCAAACCAATGGTAAAGTGTGCTGATTTTAGCTGTTTCAGGATTGATTGGCGCTTTAATTCCTAATCGAGAAAAAAGAGGATGAGTTTTACCTAAAAATTGGATGGCTTTTTGAGGTAATGGTAGTGATGGAGCTCTGACTCCTGAAGCGTGAGCGATTAATGAAAATAAGGTTTTAATGGTTATATTTTCTCCAGCTAAAATGTAACGTTCTCCAATATTCCCTTTTTTAAAGGCTTCAATCGTACAAGAAACGACATCATGAATTGATATCACATTAACTCCTCCAGGAGTATAAAATGGAAACTGACCTTGAGCGACTTTTACTTGTATTTGACGAGAACCCTTTTGAGCATCACCAGGACCATAAACGGTGCTGGGATTAACAATTGTAGCTTGTAGGCCTTTATGTTTACAAGCATCAAGGACAAGATCTTCAGCTTTTCGTTTGGTTTCAAAGTACCCTAAATTGAGATGTTTTAAGTTGTATGGGGAGTTTTCTGTAAGTGGTGCTTTACCGTCAAAACTAGCACCGATTGTAACAACGGAACTAAAATGAAGAAGTCGTTTAACGTTATTTTCTAAACAGGCAGAAATGATGTTTTCTGTTCCTGTGACGTTAACTTTTTCCATTTCATAGCGTTTGTCAGGATGATAAGCAACCAATCCAGCCAGGTGAAAAATGCCATCAACATTTTGGGAGGCTTGAAAAACGGAAGCTTTGTTTGTTATATCTCCTAATAAGGGATTAATATCTAAGGATTTTAGTTCTGGGGTTAAGTCAGGTTTTCGAGTAAGAACGAAAACTTTATAACCATTTTGGACCAAACGCCGTGTGAGCCAAGTTCCAATAAATCCTGTTGCACCTGTAACAAGAACTTTCATTTAATTTAACTGACCTTTATTTTACTCTCGAATAATGGAAATACTTTCAATTGTAATAGGTTGAGTCGGTTTATCTTGAGACCCTGTTGGTGACTGAGCAATGGTATTGACTACAGTCATTCCTTCAACAACTTTTCCAAAAACGGAATGGCGATTGTCAAGATGAGGCGTTGGAGCAACAGTAATAAAGAATTGACTGCCATTGGTGTTTGCTCCGGCGTTAGCCATTGATAGGATTCCAGGACTTGAATGTTTTAATTCAGGATGAAATTCATCTTTAAATTGGTAACCAGGGCCACCAGTGCCATTACCTAAGGGGCAACCGCCTTGAATCATAAAACCATCAATGACACGATGGAAGATTAAACCATTGTAAAAGGGTCGTTTAACTTTTTTATTTGTTTTTGGATCGGTGAACTCTTTTGTTCCTTCAGCAAGTCCAACAAAATTTTCTACTGTATTAGGTGCGTGTTTAAAATAAAGCTCAACTTTAAAGCTTCCTTTATTGGTTTTGAATTCTGCAAACATTTTTTTTACCTTTCCCTTAGCTAAAGTTTTTTGTTTTTTGGATTCTTTTTTTGCTTTATCAATTTTGGTAGCTTTATTTGACTCAGATTTTGTATTATTTTTTTCGATTTCAGACTGTGTTGAAGTTTCTATTGTTTCTGTGGTCGCTGAAATGGATTTTTTAGTTTCAGCCGAGGCATAATAGTTTAAACCGAAAAGAATAAAAGCCATAAAATAAATAAAAATAGCGAATCGAATATGAGAAGCGGAACACATTTTGACCTCCTTTAAATTCATCAAAGAACGAAGTATGACTAACTTGGCTTGCGTAAGGGGTCAAGATGAAAGAGCAGCTCTTGGGCTTGTTGCATTAAGTGCATAATATAATTTGATAATTTATTTGTGTTTTGCTTCAAATACAGAGCCATTTGAGAGAAATGGGGAGAATCTGTTTGAAGTTCATGGGGGGATTGGTTGGTGATTAGTCCATAAAGTTGTTCATAAGTTCTCAGTTGTTCATAAATGGCACAAATTAATTTAAGCTCATTTTGTTGTTTTGGTGTTTCAGATATCAGATTTGAAATGGTTTGATAGAAAGATGAGTAGCTTTGATTCGGATGATGAAAAAGCAATTGGAGTTGAAGGGCGAATTCAATGTCTATAAGGCCTCCAGGATTAAACTTTAAATCAATGCATTGTTTAATCTCTGGTTTTAGCAGTTTATTTTTTATTTCATAAAGTTCATCTATTTCATTTTGTTTAATTTTACGATGATGAAGTGCGGATTGAATTTTCTTTTCAAGATCTTGTGAATGAGAGAACAAGAGTCGACTTCTTAAATAGGCTTGGCGTTGCCAAATGGGGGCATCATGCTTTAAAAATTCGATGAATCGATCAACTGAAGTTAGCAGTGGTCCAGAGTTGCCAGATGGACGCAAGCGCAGATCAACAGAGTATAAAGTTCCAGCCCGGTGATGACTCGTTATCCAACGAATAAGTCTTTTGGCAATTTTATGATCTTCGAGATCTGGTTCAGATGGGGTAAGAAGAATAAAATCAAGATCGGATTTAAAACCAAGTTCTTTTCCACTCCATTTTCCTAGAGTCAAGAGGTTGAGTTTGGATGACGGATTTTTTTTTATTAGATCAGCGAGTAAAGTTTTTATGATATGGTCAGCAGTTTCTGAAAGGCCAGCCATTAATTGGTTTAAATTCTGTTGACGTAAAAAGTCAGTTCCAAGAATAATTTCCCTTAACTTTTTATAATCAACAAGTTGTTCAAGAAGAATTTCAGTGTCAGGACTCCAAGGAAGTTGTTTTCGATAGACAAAACTATCAAGTAGTTCAGGGCGATGACATAAAACTTCTCCAAGATAACCAGAAGAAGAAAACAACCAAGTTAAGTCTTCAATAATTTTTTCATCTTGATTGAGCAAAGAATAAAAAGTGGCTTTTGCTCGTGTGGCTTTGATAAA
>CAYMLA010000098.1:4206-8636 GCA_964390785.1 uncultured Bdellovibrionales bacterium
TTCGAGGGCTAAACGATGATTGAGAGGGTGTTGGCTTAAGTGTTTTATAAAGGTAGATAGAAATTTCAAACGAGCACTTTCATTTCGTTCGTATTCTGAAGAAAGAACAACATGATTATAAATTTTTGGCCAAGTTTTAGTGAGGATTGTTTGATCGAAGCCAAGGTCACATAACCATTTTTTCTGTTGTTCGGGCTCTTTGGGAATTGTGGTGGATTTTTCACGGGGTAAGAGTGAGTCAATAAGGTTTGAGGCTTGAGTTAATTGTTCTAAAAGTGAGTTTGTTTTTTCTGTTGTATAGTCTTGACGATCATTTTGGCTTTGTGTGATGTTTTCAAGTTTTCGAAGAGTCCAATAGTGATTGGATAAAAAATTTCCTTCTTTTTCGGGAAAAAGATTTTGTTCTATTAATTTATTTAATGAATAAAGTGTGCGATGAGAACGGATTTTGTTATTTTTCCCTCCATGGATCAGTTGAAGGGCATGGACATAAAGTTCAACATCTCTGATTCCCCCTTGACAGAGCTTGATATTAATTCGATTTGAATAAGAATTTTTTTGATTTGAATAAGAATCAAAAATGAGACCGCGCAAATGTTTTATGTCATCAAGCAAAGTGTAATCAAGATGACGGCGGTAAAGAAATTGATCTCGAAAGCTTGTTATTTCACTTTGAATAGAGGAACTTCCAAGAAGAGGGCGGAGTCGGATAAGGGAGAGTCTTTCCCATGCCTGTCCGGATGAGGTGTAGTAGTCCTTAAATTGTTCAACAGTAGAGACTAAAGGGCCAAGTCGGCCGCCAGGACGCAAATCGGTGTCAACACGAAAGCAAAAACCAAATGCGGTTGCTTGTGATAAAAGAGAACAAAAGGCATTAATTTTTTTCAACATAGGTTCGCTTGGAAAAGAATTAGAAACAAAAATAAGATCAATGTCTGAACTCAAATTGAGTTCTTGTGCTCCTAATTTTCCAACAGCAAATACGGAAAGAGGTTCATGTTCAAAATCGATAGAATTCCAAGCTTGTTGACAAATTTGATCTGTTGCTAATGACCATTCAAAGGTGATGTTTTGAGTCGAATCTTCGTCTAAAAGTGTTTTGATGGAGTATTTTAACCATTCTTTGTGGCGATTGATTCTGAGTTGATCCGAAAAACAAGTTGGATTTTTTTCAATGATATTGCAATAGCGCAAGAGAACAGGAGCTTTTTTTTCAAGTTTTTTTGCCTTGTTCCAATAGGCATTCGTTACGGAATCATTCAAGGTTTTTTGACCATTTGGGGTTAAAATAATTGTGTTTGTCAAAAGTGATTCGTCTTTCATGGCTTCCGTCGGCATTGACGATATAGACTTGTTTATTTCCAGTTCGATCGCTAATAAACATAACATGTCGGCCGTCTGGGGAAAACGTTGGAGATTCGTTATTTGAAAACTTGCCGTCCTTTTGCCCATCCAGCAAAAGCAATTCGTTTTCCATCATTCGACCAAGAGGGAGTAGAATTGTATTTCCCGACATAGATAAGGCGTTTAACATTTGAGCCATCAATATTCATTGTGTAGATCATTGGTTTGCCATGTCGATCAGAAGAGAACGCAATTGTTTTTCCATCAGGGCTAATTGCAGGTTCGACATTCATTGAGTTTTGTGGGCCTTGAGTGATTCTTTTTACAATAACACCTTCGCGTGTCATTTTAAAAATGTCTGGGCTTCCCTTTTGAGAGATTGTTAAGAGCAGATTTTTTCCATCTGGAAACCAGACTGAGCCAGAATTGATTCCTAAGCGTTGGGAGACGAGCCATCTTTTTTTTGTATTGATGTCGTAGATTAACAAGTCTGCATTTCTTTTTTTTGTTTTTTTATTCAATATATAGGCTGTATAGGCAATAGAATTATAGTCAGGAGACCAACTTGGTGAAATAGCAATCGATTGGTGGCGGGTCATTCGTTCAATATTTTGTCCATCCCAATCCATTAGATAGATTTCTTTCCAATTTTTCCCATCGCGATCAGAAGACAAGACGATGCGCGACATAAACATTCCTTCTTTTCCTGTAAGAGCTTGAATGAGATCGTTGGCAAAAGTGTGAGCAATTTTTCGTACATTTTTATTTGAATATTTATAGCGTTTTGCTAAAACCGTTTTTGCACTCGGAACATAATAGACATAAGTTTCAAGAGTGACTTCGTTGTTTATTATATTATATCCCGCACGAACTAAAAAGTCTGCTCCGATGACGCTCCAGTTTTTAAAATTAAATCCATTAGGATCACCTGGTGCGGGCAATAGGCCAACTTTGTTTGGGTCTTCAATAAAGGCTTCGTTTCGAATGAATTGAAAATAGTTTGAGACTTCGAGATCATTATAAAGTGTTTTGTATAATTCAATTCCAATGGAATTAAAGTCTTTAGCTATTTTTGGATTTCCTAAAAACTGTAAGGCAGGTAAAGCCATAAGGCTTTTTTTCACCTTTGCATCTCCAACATTAATATAGATTGTTGGTTCTTCAGCAAAAGAAAAGTTTAAATTCGTTAATGTAAAAAAAAGAATTAAAAGGGGGGGAAATAATAATTTCATAATTGGCTCCTATTCTGGAAAACGCAAAACCAGTCCGTTGATGGCTAAGATGTTAATAAATTTTTCAGTGGGTGGCGGAAAAGGATTGGCATCATTTATAGCTTTAAAAACATGTTCGTCGAAAGTGTTATTTCCTGAAGTTTGAACTAATTTTTTTTCGATCACATAACCTCGTTTGTCAATTTTGATTTGGACATGCGCTTTAAGGCCTTGTTCATTTAGCCATTCAGGCAAGAGCCAATGTTTTTTAACATGGTTATCAATCTCATTTAAGTAGTTGTCATGTTGTATTTTATTGATTCCTGTTAAAGCGGATCCAGGAGAAAGTGCCAAGCCTTTGATTTGTTCGTTTTGTTTTAGGGGTGGTTCATTTTTTTTAGAAAGGTTTTTAATTTTTTCAATGGCTTGTAATCGTTTCAAAGCTTCAGCTTGTTTGTTTTTTGTGTCAATCTTAGGTTTTGTATCGTTTTTTTTAGTTTCAGTTATAGTTATTTTAGGAGGTTCAGATTTTATCTCTGTTTTTGTTGGGGATGTGATTTTTTGAGGAAGATCAATGAGGTCTACCTTAATGCTTGGAGTAAATAGAATCGATTGTGATGGAAAAACAACCATTTTAAATGTAAACACTCCGATAATGATCAAGTGAAAAATCATTGACGTGATTAAGTAAGGCTTTAGGCTGAGAGTTTGTATTCTGTCGCTTATCACAATTTTTGTTAATCTGTTTTTGGTAAAGTAACGAGTCCGATTTTAAAAATACCAGCAGCTCGAATCTCTCCCATGGTTTGTGCAACAAAACCATAATCAACGCTTTTATCAGCTTGGATATAGAGTTGTTTGTTTTTACGATTTGTAAAAATGGCTTGAAGTTTTTTCCGCAAGCCTTCTAAGTTTTGTTCAGCTTCACCAATTATAATTTTTTTATTTTTTTTAATAATCAAGATGAGAGGCTTATCATTGACTTCAAGTCCACTTGACGCGGTTTCAGGAAGGTCAACGTCAAGACCCTGTTGCATGAGGGGAGCTGTAACCATAAACATAATTAAAAGAACGAGCATTACATCGACTAATGGAATGATATTAATTTCGCTTAAAACTGTTCTACTTTTCATTTTATAAGTATTAAAGGCCATTTCTTTAAGATTCCCTAAAAAAATTTCTTTTAACAATATTAAGAAAGTCAGCAGCAAAACTATTCATGTCAAGTTCTAGCCGTTTTGTTTTTGAAACAAAATGGTTATACGCAATAACAGCAGGAATGGCTGCAGCTAAACCAATTGCAGTGGCAATCAAGGCTTCAGCAATTCCCGGAGCAACAATAGCAAGTGAAGCAGTGCCGGTTTGTCCAATTTTAAAAAAAGCTCCCATTATTCCCCAAACGGTTCCGAATAATCCGATAAAAGGAGCGGTGCTTCCCGTTGTGGCAAGGAGACTCATTTTTTGTTCGATGTTTGAGAGTTCATAATCAATGGCTTTGTGGAGTGAACGTTCGATCGTGTCAATTCCCATGAGTTGCGGAGTTGAATCACGTGATGGGCTTGATGAGAACTGAACAAGTGGCGAATCAGCTAATTTTTGTAATTCTTGGTAACCTTGGCTAAAAATACGAGCCAGAGGACAAAAGGGATAGTTTTTCAACTCGTCTTGTAATGTATCAAGCGATTTTGTTTTCCAGAATTGATTAAGAAAACGTTCGTTGACTTCAGAAATTCCTTGAAATTGTCTGAATTTCAAGAAGATAACAGCCCAACACCCTATTGAAAGGCCAATTAAAATAAGTAAAACCATTTGGACGATTGGACTTGCCGACCAAATTGAATCCCAAATGCTGCTATGTGCAACAAGAGACACCCC
>CAYMLA010000099.1:0-8586 GCA_964390785.1 uncultured Bdellovibrionales bacterium
GAAACAATAAACATTGCGTAATGATAAATTTGCTTAAAAAAACGAGATCTGGGAATCTTATAGTATAAAGATTTCAGCTAGTGCCAAAGCCTCAGAAGCATTTTGACGAACAACAACAAATCCAAGTCTTTGAAGACCAGAGATGATTTTATTGTAATTTAACGATGGCGTTTTTGTCATATTGATACTTTTTCAATAATGACGTCAGAATCATCAATAAAATCATCATCTACTGGCTCTAGGTACAACTCAATAGCTTCTTTTATGTTCTGTAAAGCTTCTTCCTTAGTTTTACCTTCTGAAATACATCCCGGTAGAGCAGGAACAAATGCAGTAAATCCACCTTCATCTTTGTTTTCTTCTAATATTACCTTCAATTCCATTTTTTCCTCCTAGAGGCTAAATTATACACTTAGTTGAAGATTTGGTCACCAAACCAACGCTTCCCAAAGGTGCGGCTTGTCACTTTGGCTATTGCAAATTAAAATTGATCCATAGTAATAGGATCCACTTAAATCGGAATGAACTCACCACATCATCGGGATACACACTCACCGACTCAAGTTGAGAAAGAGTGTTTTTTAGAAATTATAGTTTAAGAAACAATTTTCATCAAAAATTATTGTAAACACTTGTAATAATAAAACAAAACAGTCATTGCAGTAAATTTTTATTTTATTTAAATTAACATTTTTGATATTAACGATAAAATTTTTAATTTACTAAAATAAACATAATTGTTAATATTAGTAAATTAAAAAACAATGGCTTTTCACCCCAAAAAATTCCAAACAGAGAAACAATATAGAATCCCTTAGCTCCGTGCTTTAAGAAAAATAATTTTGTATTGCCAAGGTCATTTGCGCTCTCTTATCCTCTGCCATTTTATTTATATTTAAAAGTTTCCACTGAATGGCGGGTAATTTTTGAAGATTTGGGTTGTTGATTAAACTCCAATCTGGCGTACCGGTCATAAATGAGACAATAAAGTTACGTTCAGGATTGGATAACTCATTTTTTATTTTTTTGATAAGAGTCGCTCGTGTCTTCTCAAATTCTTCATGGCTAAATGCAGGAGTGGCCATGCCTTGAAATTCATTTTCAAAAACGATTTTTAACATCAAATAAATCTCTCGGGTGTTGACGATCTAGGGCGGCAACCAGCTTGCCACCATATAGGTCACCCAGACCAACAACCTGCGCATCCACCTCTACCCCATATTGTAGCGAAGCTTTTTCGGTTAAAGATCTAATTTGTATAGGAAAGAGCGTGCCGCGAACAACTGGATTAACTTCGATTTTTATTTGGGTGTGGTTTTGCTCTACAAAAAGCTTCATATCGATTTGAAGGCCTTCTTTGTGGCTTGAAATCACTTTGATTTTCTGCAATCGATGTTCGAGTTCTTTTTTTATTCGCAAAAGTCCGGCTTCAATTTTTTTTAAAGCTTGCTCTCTAGGCTCGTAACCTATGTAGGCCAAGTCTATATCTACGCTTAATCGTGGGAGATCTCGCACAAAAAGGTTAATAGCGGTTCCGCCTTTAAGAGCAAAGATATTTTCTTTAGCTATAAAGGGTAAAACATCGAGCAATAGTTTAACTTGGCTGTTGTATTTAAGAGATGCTTGATTCATGGTTATCCTTGGGGATCGTGATTTGATATTTGGGGTCGAACTTGCCATTTTTAAAGATGACTCGTTTACCCTTACCAAGTTCTATTTTAGAGATATCGACTTTACTTAGCCAGCCATGATTTACTTTTTCGGCAAGGTGTAAAAAGAGTCGGTTAACTTTTACTGAGTTGCAGTTTTCTAAAAGCTTTTGCAGTAAAACAATTCTAAGTGACGGAAGATTTTCTAATATCTCAACGGCTTCAGTATAGGAGTATTTCTTGGGAACATCATCAAGATATTCGAGAAAAGCTCTTTCGGGGGTAGATATTAATATGGTTACAGCATTGTCTGTAAATTCAGTAAAACCATATTGGCTTTGGCCAAAACTAGTCTTCGGTTCTATAAAAAGGTTTTTAAAACTAAATTGAATTTTAGTATCTGAAGACGTGAGCCAGAACCACTTGGGTATAGTAATATTATTTTGACCAAGCAGAGTAATTTGCGATTGATGAAGCGGTATGTACTGTGCTTTTCCTAAAAGCTCTAGGGCTGACCTCCCTCCAACATGTATAGATGAAAGGAGCTGCTTTTGTAAGGCATTTAGTGCGCCAAACCAGTTAACCTGATCACCTGTTTTTTTATAGGCTCCGGTTCCAATAGACTCAATCCACTTGCTCTTTTTATAGGCTTGCAGCAATTCCGATCCGTAACCCTGAGATTTAAGCCATGCAGAAGTATAGATGGAGTGATCTCTCCACTGACTTAAAAGATGGTTTAATTTATTCTTTATAACTATAGTCATATTATAGTTATACTAATAATATTAAACTAAATCAAATGAAACATTTCCCTGAAAAGAGTTGAATTCAAAATTATCTTAGATAACAAACTTTGCATAAAAATTTTAGTCGAAGGATTTTATTCAATAATATCAAAAGATTTTTCTATAATCCCTTAACGGCACCCAAGAAATTTTTTCCGCTTTAAAACGATCATTTTAAAAGTAAAATCGATTTCCTTCGCCGGAAGTGAACCATAAGATGGGCTTCAAAAATTAATTGAAGACAAAATCAAATTTTTATGGAAACATCCTGATTATTTTATTGACTAATTACGGATGCATCCGTAAAATTTATCAAAAACGGTGTAAGTATGGAAAATTATTTAAAATTACGCTCGATTTCAGAGGCTCGCATTGCTGAAGTTTCTCATTTCAAAAACTATCGTTGTTTTTATCCCAGTATTGTCCCGACCAAGGGTATTGTTGTCATTGTTTCGGGATTACGTGGAGCAGGGAAGACCACGGCTATACTTCAAAAATTAACTCAAAGTAAAGCATCAAAACTTTACATTAGTGCTGATAGTGTCATTTTTGATGGAACATTATTCGAAGTGGCCAGCGATTTTAGTCAAAGAGGTGGGGGAATACTTGCCTTTGATGAAATCCATAAATATCCCAATTGGGAAACTGAAATAAAAAGTATAATTGATAGCTACCCAGATATTAAATTGCTCGTGTCAGGCTCTTCTTCAATGCAAATAGACAATCGATCAGCGGATTTGAGCCGAAGACATTTTAAAGTTCCTGCCAATGGTTTGAGTTTTCGAGAGTACTTAAATTTTAATTATGGTACTGAATTTAATGTTATAAGCCTTGATGAGATTTTACAAAATCCAAGCGATTTTATCGCTGAAATAATAACATCCTTAAAGACCATTAATACTGCCGTTGAAGATGCTTTTAAGAATTATCTTCGTTATGGTTTTTTTCCGACATTTTCAGAGATTATGAATCCATCAATTTATTTTGACACTCTTAAAAACTCAATAATTGCTACTATTGAATCGGATATTTCTTTGGTAAGAAATTTGTCATCAAAATCAATTTCAAATATTAAAAGATTACTCAAGATAATTTCTGGATTATGCCCTTATTCGCCAAATATTACGACTCTTAAAAATCAACTCAATATTGCCGATGCAGAAACGCTAAAGACTTACTTACAATACCTCCATGAAGCTGAGATAATTAAAAACCTTTATAAAAAAAATAGCTCACCAAGCGATCTACTAAAGCCTGAAAAAATCTTTTTAGGAAATACAAACTATATGTTCGCTTTAAATACTAATCCCAATAGGGGCAACCTTAGAGAAACATTTGTAATGCAAACTTTATGTTATAAACACCAAGTGAGCGCTCCTGATAAGGGAGACTTTGAAGTGGACGAAAAATACTTTTTGGAAGTCGGCGGGAAAAATAAAACAACAAAACAAATCAAGTCCTTAAAAAATGCATACATACTCAGAGATGACGACAACTATTCAAACAAAAATCAAATTCCACTTTGGCTCATTGGATTCATTTATTGAGTTTCATAGGTAACATATCCCCGAACCACTTTCTCTAAAACAATATAGCGGAAAATTACCTCTTAGAATGTCAAAAGAAACTCATAAGAAAATAACACAAGAAGCCTCAGAACAAGGCGTCTCAATAAATCAATACGTTCTCTCCAAAATTTCCTAACCTGAGCGTTGATGCCTATGATAAATTAATACAAAAATCGATCCACGGGTCCTTCATGCCAAGACTTCCATCCCTTTAATATTGTTCTTGCTAAAAAAGCATGACCACCATACAAATCAACCGCCTTATGTAAGTGGATTTTAGGCTCTGGCCAAATTGTTTTTTTTTCTTCTGTATAAAAGCAAGTTGATTTTGAATAAAGTTATCCATTGCCCACTTTTGTGGGTTTTTTCCGGTTCAGCAACTTGGTTATAAATTTAAGTTTAGTGAAATTGAAGCAGGACTTTATGACGCAGACTTATTGTAGTATAAAATAAAAGTAAAATTCGCACAACACGAGGAGACCACTCACCGACTCAAGTTGAGAAAGAGTGTTTTTTAGAAATTATAGTTTAAGAAACAATTTTCATCAAAAATTATTGTAAACACTTGTAATAATAAAACAAAACAGTCATTGCAGTAAATTTTTATTTTATTTAAATTAACATTTTTGATATTAACGATAAAATTTTTAATTTACTAAAATAAACATAATTGTTAATATTAATGAAATGAAAAACAATGGCTTTTCACTCAAAAAATACTTAGAAACCCTCCTTGCCGAGGGCCGCCACTGGTTCACCGTGCTGGAACTTCAGGAGCATACTTATCTAAAGGACGCTTCACTTAGGGTGGCACTCTCCCGTCTTGCTAAAGCCTCTCGAATTAACATGATTCGCCGAGGTTTTGGGATCATCCTCCCTGTACATGGGCAGGAGTTGCACCCCTCCTACTATGTGGATGCAATGATGAAGCATTTGGATGCCTCATATTATGTTAGTCTTTTATCTGCTTCCGCTTTTTGGGGAGCTTCTCACCAAGCGAGTATGTCCTATCAAATCGTCGCTGATAAAGTAGTGTCACCAATTCAATTTGAACGAGGACGCTTAGAGTTTGTCTCTAAAATGTCTCCTTTGCCTAGCAACTGGATTAGGAAAGAGGCCAGTTTGGGTGGGTATGTTAAAATATCATCTCCTGAATTAACAGCAATAGATTTGGTCCGTTTTCCTCAAAAGTGTGGACAACTCAACAATATTGCCACAATTCTTACAGACTTAGTACCCCAATGGGATGGGCGTACAATGTTTGCTCTCTGTCGCAATAAACAAACTCCCACTGTTACGTTGCAGCGTTTAGGGTATATCCTAGATGAAGTTTTAGATTTCTCTAAAGAAGCGAGCTATATGAAACAGGCTTTAAAAGAACGAAACACCAATAGGCAAATGCTTTCTCAGTTGAAAGTATCAAATCGAAAAGAGACTCCGTTTAATAAAGAATGGTCACTCTACATTAACACAACAGTGGAGCCCGATTAAATGATACCACTTACGGTTGTTACAGCATGGCGAAAACACGTTAACTGGCCTCAGGATGAACAGGTTGAACAAGATATAATCATTTCTAGAGTCTTAATTGAGCTTTTTAACAATGATTATCTTAAAAATAAAGTCGCCTTTCGAGGTGGGACAGCTCTTCATAAACTTATATTTTCTGAACCTCTTAGATATTCTGAAGACATCGATTTAAACAGACTTGAAGTGGGGCCAGTGAAACCTTACCACAAAGATCCTTAGAAAAAGTGCCTTTTTCAGTCCAATCAGAATATTTTACTGGGTCTGCAAACCTCAGAATTTTCGATCGCGAAGAAATGATTGGCACCAAAATAAGAGCTCTCTATCAAAGAAACAAAGGACGCGATTTATTTGATCTATATAAAGTTGACTCCTTGGGTGTAAACTGGAAATGCATTGTTGAGAGTTTCAAAAAGTTAAATGTAAGCGTATCCGCCAAGGAGTATTTAAAGAATTTGAATATGAAAATGCAAAATCCTGTTTTTTTAAACGACATAAAACCACTTTTGCCCACCAACATTAAATACGATCCTCAAGATGCTTACCAATGGTTTTGTGATGAAATTATTCCTTTAATATAATTTTTTAAGTTATCCATTGATGCAGAAAGCATCATTATCCTTTGGAAATCTCATGATATTGATTTGGTTTATAAAACAAATTAATACAAAAATCGATCCACGGGTCCTTCATGCCAAGACTTCCATCCCTTTAATATTGTTCTTGCTAAAAAAGCATGACCACCATACAAATCAACCGCCTTATGTAAGTGGATTTTAGGCTCTGGCCAAATTGTTTTTTTTTCTTTGTAAATTTCTTTTAGAGCCAACGCTTTATTGTTTGCAAAAAAATAAATTCGAGAATCAGGAAACTGATTGGATCGAATTGGATTGTTTCGAGTGCCAATAAGGTGTCTGTAGCTTTCTAAAAGGGCGTGTTCCCAAAGATCGCCATTATTTTCTCGTGTTGAAGATCCTGGAAAAATACCGTCTCCTTGAATCCCCATGGTTTGAGCCACGGTGATTTTAAAAACCTGATTATCAAACGGAACATCAACGAATTTTCTAAAAAACAAAACCTGATCAAATTGACTTAAAAAAAACAAAGACGCTTGAGAGAGCTGAGAACGAACAATTTTTTCATCGATCTCTTCAATAAAAAAATGATTATCAATCCATTGACTCATAACCCATCGTTCTGTTGCCTCTTGAATGGATCTAAGAATGGTGTTTTTTTTATTAAACCCCGAACAAAAGCCACACGCGGTTGGAAATTGATTGAGTCCCCATTCGTTTTGAAGACTTTGTGAGGAGGCTTTGATTTTCAAAAAATGATGTCTTTCAATAAATTCTGAAACAGCAATTTTACGTGCGAGCAAACGATTTAAGGAAAACCCACCGGAGATTGGAAAACCCTTAGCATTTAACACGGATGAATGCCAAAAATTTAATATTGAAGCCTCTTGAATGCTACAATTTTCATTCAGCAGCCTTTTTTTTATAAAATCCTCAAAACAGATCACTAATTTAACCCCAGTTGATCAAACTTAATAATATTCAGCGTCGGTTTAATCGTGTCTCGATCAATTTGAGACGATAGAAACAAGGTCACTCCATAGTGGCTAATGGGTAAAATAGCCGCATCTGAATCCACTGTTTCAAAAAACTCTTTTTTAAACAGATCGTCATCAATTAAATCGTTTTCGTAGTCATCAATCATTTTGCAAATTCGTCCCGACGGATCAGGCAAGCGAATGCCAAAATTAGAACAAAACACAACACCAAGCCCCCAGACTTCAATGCCTCCTCCAATGGAACAACCACTGACTCGAATATCAATAGAAGGATCGCTTCGTGTTTTCCAGCTTGTGGGCTCACCTAAAAAACGATAACTCAATCCACTCTCTTTTAGGGCTGATTTTAAAACAGTCCACACAAAATAGCGCGGAGACTGTTGATCGACAGGCTCTTGTCCTTCAATAATAAGAGGCTCCACATTTTGTGGTTTTATCAAGCTATGACTCCTCTTTGATGCTTTGAGATGTTGATTGGGATAGAAGGTTTCACTTTTTAAATGAGAACCCCATTGTTCGGGAAGATTTTTTTTATGTTTTGTAAGGAGTTGACGAAAATAAACCCGATTCTCCTTTTTAGAAAAAAAGCCCGTTTTCAAATTTCCCAATAAGACGGGATTAATATACTCGGGAACTAAGGGGAATTCTTCTAAACCTGAAGGCGGCTCAATATTGTTTCGAGCGTTATCGACAATTAAAGCTTCAGAAGCACAACAAGGAATCTCATGAGTGAAAACAATTTGACTGGGAGCCCTTGGATTTACATCAATCACCCAACGGGGATTTCTCTCCAACACATAGCGCGAACCAATATGAATCTCTTTAACACGATAAGCCCCCGAGGAAATAAACGTCTCTTCATCCTTCCAAGACCCATCCGGATTAAGATTATCGGAGCAAATATATCCAAAAGCAGCAAAGGAAAGAATTTGAACCAAACCACTTCGAACAGGTTGCTTAAACTCAAAATGCAACTCATTATCAAAAGCCTTAAGGCCAATTAACTCATCCCCTCCCTCAACAAACTCCTCATACCCAACAAGCTTATTCAAAACAGGAATCACCGAATTTTTCGACAACGTTTTTATCGACCTCATAAGACTTCGCTTAAACCCGCCCGCCGTAATAACTTCACCATTTTCACACGAGACACCGTCTTTTAATTCAAATTGCCATTCATTGGGAGATTTCCGTGTCCATCGTTTAGCCAATCGCCCCTCATACCGCCCGTTGTTTGAGTAATAAATCAAATTACCAATTAATTGCTGAACAATAATCGCCGCCTCATACCGCTCAGCTTCAAACAAATTAAGCGTAATCGGCCCCCTCTGATTTATAACAACATAATTAAGAACATTTGATTCATCCTTCATAATGAACCAATCAATATTCCTTATTCCAAGGCCCAGCAGCATCCCCAATAGACACATCACTAACCAAAGCTTCCAATACCTCAAAACAAAGCTCCTCCCCCTCCTGATGAT
>CAYMLA010000100.1:0-8531 GCA_964390785.1 uncultured Bdellovibrionales bacterium
GAATATTACGAGGATTGTTATCTCCACCCATTGAAACTGGAATAATGTGATCATATTCCAATCCAAAACGAGAGCCACATTGTGTACAGCATCCCTTATCACGACTCCACACAATGCGCTTAACGGATTGGGGGATTGCTTTTCGCTTTGTAACTTTATTTTTTGATTGATTATCTTGTTCTTGTTTTCCCGTTTGTTTTTTTACTGAAACTGACTTTTTAGCACTTACGGGTTTATCGGTTTCCAGCGATGGAAGTGGATTTTATTTAAATTCACTTTCGAAGTTATAAAGGTAAGATTTGACGAAATTGGCCAATCAAATGTCTAAAATTTAGACACATAGATCCTTCTTTACTTTTTTTGTGGGAGCTCTAAATAAGGGTTCGTTTTTTTAAAAAAATACGCTATAGGCCATTTTACGAATTGCTGGCCTAATTTTTCGATAGTGCCTTAGCCATTGATTGATGTTTTAGTTTGGGCTACACTGATTGAGTTATGTCGAATTTATTTAAGCTTAGAGAAGTAAATCCTAAACAAGTAGAAATATTCAGGCGTACCGCTGTTGGGTTGGTTGGTAAATTAAATTGTCAGGTTAGTATTGTCGAAGCTTTCCTTTTTGGATCAGCGGTCGCTGGTCTGATAACTCCTGACTCTGATTTAGATATTTTGGTTGTTTTTAATTCTGAAGAAGAGATTAGAGAAGCAAAAACAGTTGTTTACACGCTTAACTTTTCTCCGGTTGCTGTTGATTGGGTGTTTAAGACAAAGTCTGATTTTTGTAAACGTAAAGAAATCGGTGGAGTTTGTTGGGAAGCCTTTAACTACGGATGGAGAATACAACTTGATTAATTCGGGGACTAAATTATTTCCAAAAGAATATGCCAAAGAACTTCTTAACATTGCTGAGGGAGATTTTTTGTCAGCACAAGCGCTTGATCAATCGATTACCAATAAAAGACTTGAGAATATTTTATTTATGGCACAACAGGCTGCTGAAAAGGCAATTAAATCGGTTTTGGTTCATCAGCAGATTGCATTTCCTTTAGTTCATGATTTGGGCATTTTAATCGCATTATTACCACATGATAAATATCCCCCTCATGGGTTTAATTTAGTTCAGTTAAATCCTTATGCTTCAATAAGACGATATGAAGAAGGGTCTCTCCCCTTAGGTCGAGATGAGATAACTGTTGCAATACAAGCAGTCGAGGCAGTTATAGATTGGGCTTGTAAAATAGTTCGAGTTCCTTGATTTTGTTTTTAGTTAGTGGTTCTTCTTCGAAAACAACATATAGTCCGTAACGAAAGAAATGAGACATTAGCTGTTTAGATATTTCTTAGGTGGAATCAATGCGCGACGACGAAGGACTAGCCTATAGCTAATTTGAGGAGGAGCAAATTGATTCCAGCAAGAAAGATCAAGCAGATGATGTCTCATTTCTTTCGTTACGGACTATATATTCATCTGGCCGAAGAGTCTTCCCGATTACTAAGGGGAGGCTTGAAAAAGATTGGCCTTTGCGATCAAATGTATTAAGATAAGAAGAACAGGAGGATTATCGAAACGATCTCGGTTTTCCTCTAGGCCTCAGTCGAGGTCGGAAAGGAGGTGATGCCCTATGTTGAATTCAGTCAATGACATACGGGTGGAGGTGAAAGCCTTTTAGAAGGCTTTAACTGAAATCTGAATAAAACTTTAAAGCGATGGGTCATGTTCAATAGGCTCATCGCTTTTTTTATGCTATAAACGAGCTTTGTTTATTTGTTGTAAAGCCGAATTCAACAAAGCACTCGTGATTGTGCGGAAAGTATGAAAACAAAACGGATTATTCAAAAGCATTTGCCAGAAGATTTAAATCCAGAACAGACGGTTGTTTTTTGGGATAAAAATTTAGCTCAATATTCGTTTGTTTTAAATTGGATTCAACAATTTAGGATGAATTTGTCTTTAGATGCAGGTGAACAATTAAAGCAATTTGATTCATTTTTATCTCGAGTTCAAGAGCTTGATCGTCTTGCCTCTGATGTGCCTTGTCGTCAATTAATCATAGTCTCTATTGGCGGAGGATCGGTGAGTGATTTTGTTGGTTTTTTAGCAAGTGTTTATAAAAGAGGAGTCCGTTTGATTCATATTCCCTCAACGTGGTTGGCTGCAATTGATTCTGTTCATGGAGGAAAAACAGGATTAAATTTAGGTAGAGTTAAAAATCAAATTGGGACGTTTTGGCTCGCTGATTCTGTTTATTTGGCTAAAGATTTACTCAATACTCAACCCAAAGAGTTACAAAAGGAGGCTTTGTCAGAGCTTATTAAAGTGGCTCTTCTTGTTGAAGGAGATTTGTATGATCGATTTAAGCAATTTCATTCTGCAAGACAACAAGTCAGTCAAGATCATCAGGATTTGTTTTGGGATTTGATTTCTTTAGCTATTGAGGCAAAAAACAGCATTGTTGAAAAGGATCCAAGAGAGAATAAGGGATTGAGACAAATTTTAAATTTAGGTCATACTTGGGCTCATGCTTTAGAAGCCAATTGTGAATTGTCTCATGGAAAAGCTGTGGCTTGTGGCCTTGATTTTTCTCTTAAGTGGAGCGTGAAGAGGGTTGGTTTAGATGTGGATTTTCAATTTGAAATTCAATCGATGATTTCTTCTTTGTTTGAGATCGAACAAATTAAACAACAGACAAGGAAACGATTTAATAAGTCGCCTAAACAGTTTTTATCTTCTCTTCAAAGAGATAAAAAACAAGATTTAAAAGGAAAAGTTAATTTTGTGTTTTTAGAAGCAAGAGCTCGTCCTTGCATTATTCCTGTTGATTTTGAAGAAGTTCTTAGCGAAGCTAGGGAACAAGAATGGATTTTGTAAAATATTTTTCTTTTTGTGGTTCTTTGCCGGCATCAAAGTCAATATACAATCGAGCATTGATTGTTCAGTCATTTTTTCCATTTTTTGATATTGAAGGTAAAGCTGAATCTAAAGATGTTGAGTTTTGTCAAAAGGCTTTATCCAATTTTCCATTTAAAAATGAAGTGTATTGCGGAGAAGGGGCTGCTGTTTTTCGTTTTCTTTTAATGCGTTATTCTAGGCAAGTGGGAAAATGGCGATTGTCAGGAAGTTCTCGTTTGTTAGAAAGACCTCATGAAGGTGTTTTTGAATTGCTCGAACCTTTAGGGGTCGTTATAAATAAAAACCAAAAGCAGTGGGTCTGTGAAAGTTCAGGATGGAAAAATCCTTTAACTCCATTAAGAGTTAAAAATCAAAAATCCAGTCAATTTTTAAGTGGGTTATTGCTTTCAGCTTGGCAACTTGATTTTACACTAAATGTTCTTATTGATCAGGATTTGCCTTCTATCGATTATTTGACGTTAACTATTGAATTTTTAAATCAACTCGGGATGGAGATTGAGTTCTCTTCTCAAAGCATTTTAATTCCATCTCATCAGCAACTTAAAGTGAAAAAAATAGAAGTTGAGCAAGACATGAGCAGTTTGTTTCCTTTGGCTGTACTTTCTGCAATTCATGGAGAATTGACCGTTTTAAACTATCCCATTTATTCATTTCAGCCCGATTCTCGATTTGTGGATATTTTAAATCAAATGGGTGTGCCAATTGAGGTTGATTTTAACTTAAAGCAGTTAAAAGTAAGTCGTGCGTCTTTACTTAAACCAATTTGTGTTGATCTTAAGCAGAGTCCGGATTTATTTCCTTGTTTGAGTCTTCTTTGTGCGTTGGCTTCAGGGGTGTCTACCATTTATGGAGTGTCTGGGTTAGTTTATAAAGAAAGTAATCGTTTAGAAAAAGTTTGTGAGTTGTTAAAGTGGATGGGAGTTGAATTTTTTTGTTTAAATGAGGATGTAATAGAAATACAGGGGAAAAAGAATTTCTCTCATTTGTCTTTTTCAAGATCGCTGGCATTTGACCCTGATCAGGATCATCGAATGGCGATGCTTGCAGGTCTTTTAGAGTTTTTAGGAGCTCCAATTGAAATAAAAAATAAAAGCGTAGTTGATAAAAGTTTTTCTTGTTTTTGGGATTTGTTAAACAAAGAATCTTGTTCGATTACAAATGGAGAGTCTTTGTAAGGAGAAGAAGCTTGATCACATTAATCATTGGTCATCGAGGCGTTGGGAAAACCTTATTTCTTCAAAGAATTAAGGGTTATTATTTTGAAGCGAATCGTTCTTGTCAGATTTATGATTTAGATGAAGAAATTGAAAAAAATGAGAAGAAATCCATTTTTGATTTGTTTTCAATTGAAGGGGAATCGAATTTTAGAGAGACAGAAGAAAGGATTTTTAAACAATTAATCTCAACTGTGGATAACTACGTGGAGGATGTGTACATTGCTTTGGGGGCAGGATTTCAATTTAATTTGCCTGATTATTGTCGGGTGTTGTGGCTTCAAAGAGAAACAGATGCTTGCGGACGTGTATTTTTAAATCGACCACGGTTGAATTCTTCTGTTTCTGGTCTTGATGAGTATCTTGAGCGCTTTTTTTCTCGTGAAGTGTTTTATGGTGAGTATTTTTGGGAAACGTTAGGTTTGCTTGAAGGTCAAAAGCAGGAAAGCCTTTTTGAGAAACAATGTATTTTATCTGATCCAAAATTTAACGGTGGAATTCTTACTTTATCAAGACAGCATTTTGATTTTGACCAAAGAGCAAATTATTTTTTGGATCGAAGAAAGCGATGGGGCTATCGTTTTTTTGAACTGAGAGATGATTATTTTGAAGACAAACAGTGGGAAGGTGTTGTTGAGTTTTTAGGCGAAGATCGTGTTTTATTTAGTTTTCGAAATGAAGCCAAGGGATTTGATTCAAAAGTGGTGGATAGGATTCCTTTTTGGGATTGGGCAATGGAGCTGGGCGGTTGCCCAATGGATTCGATTCCAATGTTATCACTTCATGAACGAGAACAAGATGAGTCAGCAGAGCAAGTCCTGTCTCGTTTGGACAAACAAGAAAATTGTGCAAAATATATCAAACTTGCTTGTGAAGTAAATAACTTTAAAGAGTTAGAGCGTTTTCATCGCTGGATGATGGAATCTCCTCAAACACGATGGTTTTACCCTCGATCAAATTCAGGAAGATGGCAGTGGTATCGTCTTTTGAATAAAAGAGTAAATCAAAATCAATTTATTCGAGAGGGGCATTCTTCATTTTTAGATCAACCATTGCTTCAGCAATGGTTTGGTGTTCCTGAACAGTTTATTTATTTTTCTGCCTTATTGGGGGATCCGATTGTTTATAGTTATACTCCTTGGAATCATCATGAGTTTTTTAAGTCTCTTCGACAACCCATTGTGGGAGTTCAAATTTCAAATGATGAATTTTCTGTTGAAACGATGAGTTTTTTAGAGGAATTGGGTTTGTCTCATGCTGCAGTGACATCTCCTTTAAAAAATTTAGTTTTTTCGTGGGCTTCTCATTCCACAAAAAGGGCTCAAAAAGTTCAAAGCGCAAATACACTGATTCGAACCTTAGAGGGGTGGAAAGCTGACAGTACAGATGAAGTCGGTTTGAGTTATCTTATCAAAGATTTAATTTTTGAAGAAAAGGGTGTTGTTTGGGGTGGCGGGGGAATCTTAGGTTCTCTTAAAGAGTTATTTTTAAAGGCAGAGTTTTATTCGGCAAGAAAGGGTGAGCCGAGACAAGGGTATTTTCAAGTGAAAAATAAAAACCCGCAGTTTGTTGTTTGGGCTTGTGGACAACGACGTGAGGCTTTAGAGCGGTTGATGTTAAAGAATTGGCGTCCAAAGATTGTTATTGATCTTAATTATAATGATGATTCTTTTGGAAAACTTTATGCTCAAATGACAGGGGCTATTTATCGATCAGGACTTGAAATGTTTTATAGACAGGCGAAAGAGCAAATTCTTTTTTGGACAGAGACTAGAGGGAGTTAAGGAAATGAGAGGCAATTCATTTGGACAGTATTTTGTTATTCATAGTTTTGGTGAGAGTCACGGAAGAGCAATGGGTGTTGTTGTTGATGGGTGCCCAGCAGGTGTTGAATGGAGTAGTGATGTTTTATTGGATTTGATTCATCGTCGTCGTCCGGGGTTAAATAATAAAATTCATTTGGTTTCAAAAAGAGATGAGTCAGATGTTCCAGAAGTTTTAAGTGGAGTTTTCGATGGAAAAACTTTGGGAACACCAATTGCTTTGATTGTATACAATCAAGATTGTAAATCAGAAGATTATGATGAAATTAAGTCAAATCCCCGAAAGGGACATGCAGATGATATATGGTCTAAAAAATATTCTCATTGGGATTGGCGAGGAGGTGGACGATCTTCTGGGCGAGAAACATTGAGTCGTGTTTTGGGAGGGGCAATTGCAAAGATGGTGATTCTAAAGTTGTCTCCTTCTTTAAAGGTAAAAGTTTTTGCTCAATCGGTTGGGACTTTTAAATTGTCTGATGTAAAATTTGAAGAGGCATTACGTTTAAATCCTCTTGATTTGTATCAGTTTCCGAGTTTGTTTCCAGATCAAGCGTTTTCAAAAGACATTGTTAATCTTTTGAAAAAAGCACAAATCGAGGGAGAAAGTTATGGGGGAATTCTTCAAGTTTGTGTGCAAGGAGTGCCTTTTGGTCTTGGACAGCCTGTATTTAAGAAATTAAAAAATGAATTGGCTTCAGCCTATATGAGTATTGGAGCGACTTGTTTTGTGGAATTGGGAAAAGGGTTGGATCTTGTTTCTCAAGAAGGGACAAAAGTTCATGGAAACACAAACCAATTTCAATACGGTGGGATTCGAGGAGGGATTTCCACTGGGGAAGATATTTACTTGAGTGTTGGGGTTAAGCCTCCTGCATCGATTCAAAATATTGCTCGCTCAGGACGGCATGATCCTTGTATTATTTCGCGAGTCGCATCCGTACTAGAAGCGATGACATATTTGGTTTTAGTTGATCAAATGCTTTGCCGTCGCCTTGATAATGTTGAGTGAATATTTTATTTAGTGGTCGGTGCGAAATTAGAAAAGTGGCTATCAGCAGCTACAAATTATAACAAAAATCCAGCTATACAAGCTGTCATAAAAGCGGCGAGTGTTCCTCCAATAATTGAACGAATTCCTAACTGAGCTATGGTTGACTTTTGATTGGGAGCAATTCCGCCAATGCCTCCTATTTGAATGGCAATCGAAGAAAAATTGGCAAAGCCACATAGCGCGTAGCTTAAGATAATGACTGTTCGGTCGCTGAGTTGGCTGCTGAGTTGAGAAAGATGAGCGTAGGCATAAAATTCATTGATAACTAGTTTTTCCCCTAAAAAACCACCGGCAATAAAGCACTCGTTCCAAGGGATACCCATAAAAAAAGCAAAGGGAGAAAAAATCCAACCCAAGATAATTTCTAAACTCAATTCGGTTGTTCCATTTTTAATAAAAAGTTCAGGAACAAGAGAGGTTCCCCATTCGTCAAAGGAAATTATATAACCAACTTGTCTAAAAACTCCATTGATTAAAGCAATGAGAGCAATGAAGACAAGTAGCATGGCTCCGACGTTAAGAGCAAGTTTTAATCCTTCACTTGCGCCTCGGGCGGCAGCTTCAATTATATTAACGTCTTTTTGAATTTTAATGTCTGTTTTTTTTCCATAGGTTTCTGGAGTTTCAGTTTCTGGAATCATAATTTTTGCAATAGCAATTGCTGCCGGAGCGGACATCACACTGGCTGTTAGCAAGTGACCTGCAATGTTTGGAATGCGTTCAGATAAAAATTCAACATAAGCGGCCATAACGCCACCAGCGACAGTGGCCATCCCACCAGTCATGACAACCATAATTTCAGATCGTGTCATTTTAGCAACATAAGGTTTAATAATAAGAGGGGCTTCTGTTTGTCCAACAAAGATATTGGCAGCAGCAGATAATGATTCTGCGCCACTGAGTTTCATTGTTTTTTGCATAACAATGGAAAGACTTTTAACGATGATTTGCATAATGCCAATATGGTATAAAACGCTCATTAAGGCTGAGAAAAAAATAATTGTTGGAAGGACATGAAGGGCAAAGATAGTGCCTCCCATTTTTGTTTTGTCATACAAAGGACCAAATAAAAAAGAAGATCCAGCATCTGTGTAGCTGAGTAAAACCATAAAGCCATCATTGGCGATATTAAACAGCCATTTTAATGGGCCTTCAATTTCAAGAATTGGAATTCCGAGAACAAGAATTGCTAAAATAACTTGTAAGGAAAGACCATAAATTAGTGTTTGAAATTGAATTTGTTTTCGATTATTAGAAAGGAGAATAGCTAAACCAATAAAAAGAGGAATTCCAATAAGACTTAAAAGCTGTAGCATATTTTGATACTCCTCTGTTTTAAGAAAGTGGAATTTTTTTTGAGAGCATAGATTCTTTGAAATTAAAACGAAAAGCAAGAGAGTTGGGTAACCATTGCAGCGCAGCGCGCGGATTTGAAGAGTGGATTGGGATCTTTAGTTGGAATAGAATAGTTTTAAATTGCTTAATTAGTGGCTGCTGCAAAACAGCCAACTTTTTCGTTGGCTTCGCTCAAATCT
>CAYMLA010000101.1:0-8499 GCA_964390785.1 uncultured Bdellovibrionales bacterium
GTGAGATTTGAGCGAAGCCAACGAAAAAGTTGGCTGTTTTGCAGCAGCCACTAAGCAATATAACTTAAAGAAGATATGAAAAAGATTATAAGATAAAAGGTGTAATGTAAAACATCAAATCATGTTATTTTATTTTTCTGAATCGCACAGCATTAAAACAAAAAGAACTTTTCTAATTGAAGGAGAGTAGTGGCTGCGGCATCAAATTTGAGGCGCGCGAGTCCAAATCGAATGAGGCGAGCGTTAAGTGCTTCTCAGTGAGATTTGGGTGAAGCCCGTGTTTATACTTTACACGGAGAAAAATCTTTACAGAAGAAGAGATTGTGGATAACTTAAGAAAATAGGTTTTCTTAATGGCGAGGTCGGAATTGAAATTTTTTATTGTTTCTTCAATCGGTAAAAAATATTTAATGGCTCTAACGGGACTTGTTTTGTGCGTGTTTGTTTTGGGACATATGATTGGGAATTTATTGATTTTTTTAGGCCCGCGAGCCTATAATTTTTATGGACATTTAATAACGAGTGGATATTTTATTTACTTCGTAGAATTGGTTTTAGCGGTTGTATTTCTTATTCATGTCATCATTGGAATTTTATTAACAATCCAAAACTGGAAAGCTAAGCCAGTAAATACAGCCCTTTTACCAAATGAGGATAAAAAAGCAACTCTGGCGTCTCAGACCATGATTATTCATGGGGGTTTTTTGCTTCTTTTTGTTTTTAATCATGTGCTCACATTAAAATTTGGAACTTATTACGAGGTGGTTTATGATGGCGTGGTTATGCGCGATCTTTATCGTTTGATGTTGGATGTGTTTTCTCAACCGACGTATTTAATTTGGTATGTTATCTGTATGATTGCGCTTTATTTTCATTTGAGTCATGGTTTTTCATCTGCCTTTCAGTCATTGGGCATATACTCTAAAAAATTAAGAGCAATTGTTGTTCCGTTGGGTGTTATTTATGCCGTGCTTGTTTCTGGTGGTTTTATAGCGCAGCCACTTTATATTTTTTTGATTACAAGGTAGAAGATGTTTTCGTGAAAAGTAAGGAGAACAGGAGTGAATCATTCAAAATTAAATTCCAAAATTCCTGACGGTCCTTTGAGTGAAAAATGGTCAAGACATAAATTTAAATCTAAATTAGTTAACCCTTCAAATAAAAGAAAATATAAAGTGATTGTTGTGGGTACGGGATTGGCAGGAGCTTCCGCTGCGGCTTCTTTGGCTGAATTGGGCTATCGGGTTCAATGTTTTTGTATTCAAGATTCTGCTCGAAGAGCTCATTCTATTGCTGCACAGGGAGGGATTAATGCTGCCAAAAATTATTCAAATGATGGAGATTCAATTTATCGATTGTTTTATGATACGGTTAAAGGAGGAGATTTTAGATCTCGTGAAGCTAACGTTTATCGATTAGCAGAAATTTCTAACTTAATTATTGATCACTGTGTTGCTCAAGGAGTTCCTTTTGCGCGAGAGTATGGAGGACAATTAGACAATCGCTCTTTTGGCGGAGCGCAGGTGTCTCGAACGTTTTATGCCAGAGGCCAAACGGGGCAACAACTTTTGTTGGGGGCTTATTCTTCAATGATGAGACAAGTGGGCAGAGGGCAAATTGATTATCGTCCTCGTCATGAAATGTTGGAGCTTGTTGTTTTGGACAGCAAGGCAAGAGGAATTGTTACGCGTTGTCTTGTGAGTGGAAAAATTGAAGCTCATATTGCCGATGCTGTTGTTCTTGCTACTGGGGGATACACAAATGTTTTTTATCTTTCAACCAACGCAATGAGTTCGAATGTAACGTCTATTTGGCGAGCATATAAAAAAGGAGCTTTTTTTGCTAATCCTTGTTTCACACAAATTCATCCGACGTGTATTCCGATTCATGGCGAGTATCAGTCAAAGTTAACTTTAATGTCAGAGTCTTTGAGAAACGACGGGAGAGTTTGGGTTCCGTTAAAAAAAGGAGATTGTCGTGATCCAAGAGAGATTCCTGAAGCTGAACGAGATTATTATCTAGAACGAATTTATCCAAGTTTTGGAAATTTAGCACCACGAGATGTTTCGTCTCGACAAGCCAAGTATAGAGTTGATGAAAAGCGAGGCGTAGGACAAACGCAACAAGCGGTTTATTTGGATTTTCGAGAAGCCATTGATCGTATTGGACGAGCGTCGATTTCTGAAAAATATGGAAATTTATTTCAAATGTATCAAAAGATCACCGATGAAGATCCCTATCGTGTTCCGATGAGAATTTATCCAGCCGCTCATTATTCGATGGGTGGATTATGGGTCGATTATAACTTGATGAGCACAATTGATGGATTATTTGTATTAGGAGAGGCTAATTTTTCTGATCATGGAGCGAATCGATTAGGGGCTTCAGCGCTCATGCAAGGTTTAGCCGATGGGTATTTTATTATTCCCACGACGTTGAGTCATTATTTAGCAGATAACTGTATTGAAACCATTAGTGAAGACCAAAGCGAGCTTAAGGAGAGCGTTCAACAGGCTCATCAAAGAACAAATCAATTTTTAGAAATTAACGGAACGGTTACGGTTGATGAGTTTCATCGTTGTTTGGGATTAATTATGTGGGAAAAATGTGGAATGAGTCGAAACAAAGAAGGGTTATTATTGGCAGCAGATGAAGTTAAAAACTTAAGAAATGAATTTTGGCAAAAGGTTAAGGTTCCGGGTTATAATGAAGATCTTAATGAAGAGCTAGAGAAGGCCGGAAGAGTGGCTGATTTTTTGGAATTAGCAGAGTTGATGATTTATGATGCTCTTGAACGTGAAGAGTCTTGTGGTGGACATTTTAGAGAAGAGCATCAAACAGAAGATAACGAGGCTCGACGAGATGATGTGAATTTTTGTCATGTTGCTGCTTGGGAGCACAAAGGGGAAGGCAAAAAGCCAGTTCGTCATCAAGAGGAGCTGGAGTTTAGAGAGCTTGTGTTGGCAACAAGAAGTTACAAGTGAGTGCGGTTGTAAAATAGCATATTTTTTTGACTATTTTAGTGGCAAGTTTAGGCGTGCGGCAAAACGCTCAACTGAGATAGAATCGACGATTTGGGTGGAGGAAAAACCAGTGAAATCTCATGAAAAAATGAGTGTTCAGTTAAAAATTTGGAGACAGAAATCCAAAACAGAAAAAGGTGAGTTTGTTGAGTATTCAATGGATCAGGTTGACCCCGCCATGTCATTTTTAGAAATGTTAGATGTTTTAAATCAAAAGTTGATTAAGAAAGGGCAGGAACCCATTGCATTTGATCATGATTGTCGAGAGGGAATTTGTGGGTGTTGCTCATTCATTATTAATGGAAATGCTCATGGACCAGATCGATCGACAACAGCGTGTCAGTTGCATATGCGGCGATTTCAAAATGGGCAAACAATTGTTGTTGAACCCTTAAGGGCAAAAGCTTTTCCGGTGTTAAAAGATTTAATTGTGGATCGATCTGCATTTGATCGAATTATTCAAGCAGGAGGTTTTATTTCAGTGAATACGGGCAATGCTTCAGAGGCGCAGGCTTTGCTCGTTCAAAAAGAAAAGGCAGAGATGGCTTTTGAATCGTCCTCTTGCATTGGGTGTGGCGCGTGTGTGAGCGTGTGCAAAAATGCGTCAGCCATGCTTTTTGTTTCTGCAAAAACATCTCATTTGGGCTTGCTACCCCAAGGACGTCCAGAACATTCTCGACGAGTAAAAAACATGGTTGAGCAAATGGAAAAAGAAGGCTTTGGAGCGTGTACAAATACGGGCGCCTGTGCAGACGCTTGTCCCAAAGACATAGATCTTTCAAATATTGCACGATTGCATCGAGACTATTTGTTTGCTCAGTTTAAAGATTGATTGGTATTTAGTTGGCTGTTTTGCAACAGCCACTATTTGCAATAAGAGCGATGTCATTATCCAGAATCTTTGGAAAGAATCGTGGAATACAATTTGTTTAAGTCGAGTTCAGTTTTGTTCTAACTCTAAAGCCATTGGCCATTCCATCGTCGGACGGGCTTTTTTCCAAATATACATTAAATTCCACGAGCCATCATTGGAATACTCCGCTTGATCATTCCAAGCTTCATTTCCTTTTTCTGTATCATACCCATCACGAAACGTATTTTCATTAGCCATCATAAAGTAACAAGGCCCAGAACTAGAATTAAAGGCTTCGAGGTAATAATTCTTTTTAGCTTGTAATTTTATCGGGGCTTCAAAGGAAGCAGATTTAAAACGCAAAACATATTTTCCAGCGGTATCTTTGTTCGTGAAGATATTTTGAAATTTTGAGCCAATGTTAAGGCCAAGACTTCTATTAAAAGAAGTTTGTGCTTTACTACTAATGACATTACTTGATTCGTCTGTAATTCTAAGGGTTAAATCTCCTGTGCCAGAACCAAAATAAGCAAAAGGAAGGATAACGCCTTTTACAATCATATCACGATCAGGACGAAACCTTTGACGCACTTTATTTTGCCCACAAATAGAACGAACGGTATCATTTTTATTAGGGTCATTTAACACTCCAGGTCTTGCCATAATATCAACCGAGCCCCATTGAATGGTGTTATTATTTACTTTCAAAGTTAATCGAAAGGCCGGTTGATGTCTTGGAGAAAGGCTTGTTCCCTTCCAAACGACCTCATCTGACCAGTAAGGAGATACGGGTTCATTAACATTAATGGGATTTGCGTAACTAAATTGCCAATTGACTGAACTCCAGCCACTTGAGGATGCATCATTTGAAAATAAAACATGATAACGCTTGTTTACAGACAAATTAATCGGAACAGTAAATTTAAAAGACCGAGCGAGATCTGATTCGCCCCAAGTTTTAATAACGGAGACTATTTTATTAGTAGCACCTAATTTTTTTGAAAGGTCAGGAAAGCCTTTTCCATTATCGGCATAGATAAACGCTTGAAGATTGCCGCCATTGCCCCCACCATAACAGTTTGTTTCCGAGCATTTTGCCACAGTTTTATAGGTGGCCGCCTTTACATGTACAGTTACAGACTCCAACAAACTGTCATAACGAGATTTAAAACGAAATCCCGTTGCATTTAAATTCTTAACTTGAATGTTTCCTTGCGATCCAGTTTTTAAAACTCCAAAATATTTTCCATTATAAGGCAAGGTTGAACTCGTCTCAGGAGTTGGATCAGGCTTATTGTCATCAATAACAACTTGAGAATATTGAATCGAAAAATTCAAAGTTTGAGCAGAACAAGCGAGGCCTTGTGCATTTGAATCAAGATAAGGAGTGGTTTTAATTACATGTTTGCCCTCTGATAAGTCAAAAATTTTTGCTTGCCAAGGAGCTGAGTTTTCAATGTGTTCGTTATTGTTAGTGAATGTCTTGGTGCTTTTAATCAAGTTATTGTCTTTAAAAACAATATGGATTTCAAAACTATTGTTTTTATCAATTTTTAGGACTTCATTTTGAGAAACTAAAGAGCCTAGTTTTTGTGAGTTTCGATCAAAAAGTTGGTAATGACTAAATTGAATTTGATCACAAGGATTTACAATCGTTGTTGGAGCAGGAGTTGGAGTTTGTATTAAAACAGGTTTGGGAGAAGGAGTTGGTTGAATCACTGGTGTTGATGTTGGATTTGGAATTGGATAGGCGGTTGGAATTGGAGTTGGATAAACGGTTGCAACAGGAGTAACGGTCGGTAATGAAGTAGGAAAAGATGTCGGAACGGATGTTGGATTTGGAATTGGAGTAGCTGTGCTATTGGTTTCTAAAGAGTTAACGGGGACAAGATAAAGATTTGTTATTTCATCCAAATTTTTAACAACAAATTGATGTCTGTCGGAATTAAAACTAAACATTAAAAGAGAATCAATAGAAGCACTTTTTAAAAGATGAGATTCGTTGCTGTTTAGAAAAAAAGTTCCCCAGCAACCATCGTTAGATTCTAATATTCCATCAAAAATGAGATCGTTTGAAACGATTGTATCATTAAGAATAAGATTTATATCTTGAGATAAGCAATGAGAATTTTCCAAGAAAGCCAAAAGAATAAGTTGTTCATTTTGTTTGCCCTCACTGTGTTCAAAAGCAAATCCGTTTGAAGAATAAAATCCTGTGTAATAATCAATTTGCTTGTTTTTTGTTTTGTTGACAAGAGTCACCAGATCTTCATTTGATAAGTCAGTGGTATAAGAGAAATTTTCGTCTAATAAATAATGAGATTGAAAGGTTTCAGAACCGGACAATTCATCCTCAAAATTGGATTGAAACCCTTTTCCACAATTAAAATAAAAAACCATCAAGAGAGAAAAAAAGAAAAATAAAAATAAAGAAAAAATAGGTCGTTTTAACTTCATGTCGCCTCCCCCAAAAATAAAATTTTAGAGCACAGAGTTCTTTTATAGATTATATCATGGCGTTTCCTTAGGTGTTCATAAAAATATAAATTTTTTATTGAGTGGCTCAATTTAGGACAACGTTAATTTGTGATCGATTCAAAATAAGAAAAAGGGCTATTAAGAAATAAACTTAACATCATCGACTAGCGCGTTCTTCCTCGAATAAATTTTGTCCGCATTAAAAAAAACGATAGAGAATTTATTTGAGTTTCCAATAATAACCACTTTTAAAAGGAATTTTTTGGATATTATTTTGTTTTGCATAATTTTTGAGTTTTTCAAAAAGGGCATGGGCCAAACTTTTGTGCTTATCAGTTGAGCAATCATTAACTACAATCATTCCATCAAGAAGCCCTAAAATTATTGGGTTTTTGAAAGATAAAAACTCTTTTTTGGATAATACTATTGGGCTTATTGGTGGTCCCAAGTAATCATCGGGTTCGGTAAATTCTTTTAGTCGCGTGAGAGGTCGTTGATTGCAGTTATTTAAAATAACCAAAATATCTAAATCGCTGTGCTCCTGTTGCTTTCCTTTAGCGTATGAGCCAAAAAAGTAGGAGGCACTTAAGTTTTTTCCATAAATTGAAATGAGGTGGGAATAAAATAGAGTCTTTAAAGCTTCTATATCTGATAAAGAGCTATGTTTTTGTGGTAACATTTTTAATTTCATTTCATTATCTCTGCAGACCAATCAAAAATTTCATCCACCCAAGAAAGAGCTTCTTTGGCGTCCTCAAGAGAATAGTCTTCCCAGGGGTCGACATCATAAGCGCCATAAAAGCTTAACTCTCGGTTTTTACGCAGTTCAAAAGAATATTTTGCAATCTTGTTTACTCCAGACCGCATTTTGATTGATAAAAGATTTTTATTCTGAACTAAAATTTTACCAACATCATGAATCTTGGGTGGTTCAATTCCAATTGATCTTAAAATTCCTTTTAAGATTAATTCAGTAATTTGTTGGGATTCGCGTATGACATCAGAATAGCTTTTTTCGTTCATTAAGACGTCTAAAGTTTTTCTTCTCGCTTTCGCTTTTTTAAAATAGGCAATTGCAAGGTTGTCTAAATTCATATGTTTAAATGCTCCTAAGTTAGAGTTGTTGTTGATAGGGACTGTTTTGCAGCAGTCACTCTATAATAGCATAATGGTGCTTTAACATAAAAGGAGTAACTAAAATATTTTGAGATTGTTGCAAAACAGACATAAATAGTTCTAAAGCCAGGAAAATAGATCGAAGCTCATTTGATAAACGTTTTCAGGAGGGGCTTTTGTAACTAAGATTTGAACTTCTTTAATGTATTGTAAAAAAAGCTCTTGTAGTTTTTGTCGAGTGGTTTCATCAGCAGAAAAGAAAACAGTAAAATTATAGGTTTTTTCTTTTGATACGAGTTGGCTTCTTTGCATGGCCATGAGACGAACTTGTGTAGACCAAGAAGGGAAGAGGCGAGAGTTTTTGGATAAGTGTTGATTGTTCACAAGGACGCGGATTTGTTGTTCTTCTTGTATGATGATTCCCATTTTTTGAAGACTAAGTAAAATTTCTGTTAGCTTTTCAGACGGGATTCCTAATGTTGTAGTTAATTTTTGTGGGTTGTTTTGATAGTCTTTAAGAGAAAGACAAATGTGTATAAGCTGATGAAGGGGTTCCAGATAGTATTCGCTTAGTTCAGGGTTTTCTTCAATTGTTTTTGTTTTAAGGTACTTTGTTGTATCAAGATGTTTGTTTTGAAGTTTTGTAATTTCATTTTTTAAAAAATCCTTTCGAGTCTTTAAACCTGATCGCGAGAATTCAAGTTGCAGTTCAAGGTAGCGTCGTTCGTCTTCAGATAATTCAAAAAATTCATAGAGACGAAATAATTGGTCTTGATTGAGCTCTGCGTTTCCACGCAAAACTTGAGATAAATAAGATTTTTGGACACCCATTATGTCAGCAAGTCGTCTGTAAGTGAGACGTCCCCCTAGGGTTTTATAGTTTTCTATTAAATCTTCAATTGATTTTCTATAATCATGAAATTGATAGATGCTCATATTGCGGACTCCAAATTTCTTATTTCACACAAAAATATTGACGCTCTAAAAATTAAGTTAGAACGACTATTTTGCACAAGGCACGATTTAAAA
>CAYMLA010000102.1:0-8466 GCA_964390785.1 uncultured Bdellovibrionales bacterium
AGTTGTGGAAAGTTCTTTTGAGCATCTAAAAAATAGATTAAATCTTTCACCGTGCCTACGCGTAAAGAAACTAAATAATTTACTCCAAGAGATTTATGCTGCAGTACTTATGCAGGCGATTGTTGCTATATTGAAGTGGCAAGTGCCACAGAATAATAATCGAAGATACAGCTTTAAAGGAGCTCTATTTGCTGTTAAAAAATATTTTTTTGAACTCTTGCTATATCCAGACAACAAACAATTTCTTAAACAAATAAGTGCGATAATTCGAAGTCACTATTATTTAGAACAAAAGGGGAGAGCATATCCACGACACTCAAGGCAACCAGAGAACAAGTGGATAAAAGAAAAAAGATATAAAATATGTTGTTATAAAAAACGAGGACTTAGCTCCTAAACCGAACAGCATTGTCGGCGCTGGAAGCTTAATCATAAACCAAACCAAATTTGTTGATTTGAATCAAGATCATCGACTCTCCAATCTCTCATTGGCCAATCTTGCGTTTCTCCGCGCTCTTTTCGAAATTGATTTTCTTCTTCGATCGCTTGCTTTTCTCCATTGTATTTCGAAAACGTTCCACACATGATGTGTTTAGCATGAACAAGTTCATGAAAGAGAATATCAATGGCGAGAAAGGGGATCCAAGTCCCATCAGTGGCTTTAACAAGATGAGTGCCATGATCTGGCATATCAAATCGAATTCTTACATGAGCATCGGCTCCTAAACCCGGTTTAAAAATATCCATTGTTGAATTTTGAGCAGCAGCAAAACCTCCATCAGTAATTGAAGTTTTATCATCAACAATGAGAAGCTTATTCGAGCAAGATTTCATGTCCTCAAAGAGACTCACTCCCAAAGGATAAGAAAGTAACAACTCTAATCTTGATAGAAGAATTTCTTTATTACTCATCGAAGATCGTATCGTAAGAAATGAAAATTGAGGATGGAGTGAATCAACGGGTTCTGTCAATGTCCACTGTTGAATAAACTCAGCCATTAGATCTTGTTTTCTTTCTTCCTCAAATTGCTCTGGATGCTGATTTAAAAATTCATTAAACAACCTTTCAGCTCTAGAAAACTCACTCGCACTTTCTTCAAGTGAAATCACCCAAAAAGGAGTTTCAGATCTTCTGAAGTCATGAATAATCTTTTCCCCTATTTGTGTGCGATAAATATGGCTAATAGACTTAGAATTAAACCTAATCAAAGGAACAGGACCTTGGGTTTTAAGTGACGGAAAGGGTGCAGAAGCATCAGCAAAACATGACTGTCCCAAAAAAAGAAAAAAACAAATAAAATAAAGCACTTTTAATCCCCCGACTCAAAAAAAATCAGTTTGTTTAATCAGATTATTAGAATTTTAAATCGTCTTGTAGATCTTTTTTTTTTATTGGAAATAAGTTAATTATGACTTAACAAAATAAGATTTTGTTTTGTTATTCATAAGTAGTGGCTATTGCAAAATAGTCAAATTTGAGGCGCGCGAGTTCAAATCGAACGAGTCGTACATCAAGTACGTCGCAGTGAGATTTGAGCGAAGCCAATGAATCACTCTTCCGCCTTGGGCGGAAAAAAGTTGGCTGTTTTGCAGCAGCCACTAATTAACACGTTACGGACTATATGAGTTTATGCATTGACAATAGTGTACAATTTATTGTACACTATTGTCAGCAATAAGGATTTACATGGAATACAAGATTACTCAAACAACTGAATTTGAGATTTGGTTTGAAAAGCAAAATCTGAAGGTGCGAGCTTAAATAAGTGATCGCATTCTTAGATTAAAGTGCCATGGTCATATGGGCAAATCGAGAGCTTTAGAAGCTAATCTTTACGAGTTCAAATGGAAGAGTGGTCTTCGTGTTTATTTCTGCTTTAATGGTAAACTAGTGGTTCTTTTGATAAATGGAGGGACAAAAAATGGCCAAAAAAAAGATGTTGAAAAAGCAAAAAGGCTCAAACAAAAATACACCTCAACTTAAGGATTTTAATCCTCAAAAAACATTTAAAGAAATGTCTCCGCAAGATCTTTATGAAGTGCTTTTTGAAATTTGGCTGGAAAAAGATTTGGATTCATTTAAGGGTGTATTGTCCTCCTATTTAGAGGTGCATAATAAGCAAAAAATTGCTAAGGAAATGGGTGTTTCTAGGTCGACCTTATATCACATCGTTTCTGAAGAAGGAAATCCTACTCTGGATACTTTATTTAATCTTATGTCAGCTATAGAAAACGTAGCTGCCTAATTATTTTGATGGCATCACCGCAATTGAGTTTCGGTTTAGTCAACACGTTTATAGCCTCTGGTTAGGAAATTTTGGAGAGAACGTATTGGATAAAGTTTAGCCCTATTTCCATCTTTTTGAAGATTAACCCACGGCTGTCCTTATAGTTTAAAGCAAGATTATCCTGAGATTAAAAGTCGTGTGATTGTTTGTTTAGAAAACAAAGAAAGATTCATCGAAAATGGAATTCTCATTCTACCTTATAAAGATTTTATAAAGAGACTGTGCAATAATTTTAATTTTGTCATTTAGCCACTATTCACAGATAGTTACAATCAAACAAGGATGTCAGGCCTCTAGAGCAGACACCTCAATCATTTCTTCTTTTTTACTTTTACTTGGTTTGACTTTGCTATTGTCTTTTTCTTTGTTTTCTTGCTTATTTTCTTGCTTGTTTTCTTACTTGTCTTTTTGTGAACAGCACCTTGTTTTGTTTTTTTCTTTATTTTCTTACTTGTTTTCTTACTTATCTTTTTATGAACAGCACCTTGCTTTGCTTTTTTCTTTGTTTTTTTGCGGACAGGGCTTTGATTTGGCTTTTTATCAATCGTCGTTTGTGGAGCCTCATCAATGTCAATGTCAAATAAATCAGAAAGATTTTGCTTGTCGATCCGTTTAGCTTTGCCTGACGCAACAGAGGGAGCCTTGAGAGTTGTTTTGCTAATAAGCTCAAGTGGATCAACTTGTCGGAGCTTAAAAAGTAATTCAGGCTCCTTATCTAAACGGACACCCACTCCATAAAGTACGGCAGCAACATGTTTACACATCTCAGCCCAATCTGGACACGAACAGTTCAAAGTGATTTCATTGGGCAAGGGAAATAAACCATTTTTTTTATCCGTTATTATCTTCATAACACTTGATGATAATCGCCCCTGAAGCAACTCAATCACAGAACCAATCTGACCAGAACATCGTTCAAAAATAGATGTCCACTGAGTCTTTTTCAACGGTTTAACATCAATTTGAACCTTGTAAAGCGAAGCCCCCTGTACCAAGGCTTCAATTTTACCAGCATCCACACTAAGATGAATCACAGAACCATTACGAACGTAGGTTCTTCCTCTTGGAAGACGATTTTCGTAGTCACTAAAAGACTCAAGGTGTTCACACCAAGCCTTCCCCCAAAAAGTATGACTTAAAATGCGTCCATTAACTATAATTGGTGAAACTTTTTTCCCCTTCTTACGCATTTGGGCTATAATTTTTTGAGCTTCACGTTTTTTTTCTCCCACAGGGACATAAGGCCGCCAACCCCAACTATACATGATTATCTCCTCCTATTGTTATTCATTTTGAGCTGCTTTAATATCAAGAGAAACTATTTTTAACAAGTCTTCATTTGCTAATTCGGTTAATAGCACATTAGGACCGTCTTCTAAAATTTCTTTTGATAGGTTTTGCTTTGATTCAATCAGCGCGTCAATTTTCTCTTCAAGAGTTCCTTTACAGATAAATTTATGAACCAACACCTTGCGCTTTTGACCAATTCTAAACACACGGTCAGTGGCTTGATTTTCAACAGCAGGATTCCACCAACGATCAAAATGAATCACATGCGAAGCCTCTGTAAGATTAAGACCCGTTCCCCCAGCTTTTAAAGAGAGAATAAAATAAGGAGGCCCGGATTCTTGCTGAAAGGAATCAACAAGAGATTTACGTTTGTTAACGGGGGTTCCCCCATGAAGAATAAGCCCCGAACGACCAAAAACAGATTGTAAAAATTCATCAATCGAAGCCGTCATTTCTTTAAACTGAGTGAACACTAAGACCTTCTCTTGTTTCTCCATAATGATGTCGCAGATTTCTTTTAATCGCAAAAATTTACCACTGTCGTTTGGAGCAAACACCTCATCTTTTACAAACTGCGAGGGGTGATTACAGATTTGTTTGAACCTCATCAAATACGAAAAAATAAGTCCACGTCGTTGAATGCCATCAACCTCTTTAATTTCGTTGGCCAATTGCTTAACCGACTTTTGATATAAAGCAACCTGAGCCTTAGATAAAGAACAAAACGTTTTTAATTCGGTTTTATCTGGTAGATCACTAATAATGCTTTTATCTGTTTTAAGTCGCCTTAAAATATAGGGGCGCACAAGCGTGCGCAAAGATGCATAGGGGGAGTTTTGCTCACTTTTTATTTTGATAAACTTCTCAAAATCTTTTGCAGAACCCAATAATCCAGGAGACACAAAATCAAAAAGTGACCATAGATCAGATAAACGATTTTCAACAGGAGTCCCCGTCAAAATCAATCGATGATCACATTTTATAGCCTTAATTGCTTTTGTTTGTTTGGCTTCTGGATTTTTAATAGCCTGTGCTTCATCAAGAATTGTTAAACTCCACGAACGCTTCCAAAGCCAAGGCAATCGCGCTACCGAACCATATGTTGTAATAAGTAAATCAAAATGATCCTTGACGGGTTCCTTTGTCCCATCGCCAGAAGGATGAGCGATCCAATATTTTAGCCAAGGAGCAAAGCGATCTAGCTCCGCCTTCCAATTCCCAATCAGTGATGCTGGCAAAACCAATAGAGTCGGATTATCACCCTTAGAACTTGATTTTTTTATCAAAAGCAATGAAATAACCTGAATGGTTTTGCCCAATCCCATATCATCAGCAAGCACTGCCCCAAGACACAATTGATTCAACCGATAAAGCCATGCCACCCCCTGTTGCTGATAAGGTCTTAACTCGGCTTTTAAATGGCTCTTTATGATTGTTTCAACATTCTTAGAAACACTCGGATGAGCCATTTCGTCTAAGACCTTCTTTAACCATTGACCCGAAATAACTCGGGTCAACGATTGAGCCTCAGAATCTTCTTGCGAATTTACTTTTTGAATGCCCGCAAGCCAGCGCACTCCCTCCGACAAAGTAATGCCATCGCCAGCCGTGGCTTCAATCGTTTTCCATTTCGTCAACAAATCGTTCAATTTATCTTTATCAAGTTCGACCCACTGGCCTTTAAAAAAAACTAAATTTTCGCTGCGACTAAGTAAATCTCGAATTTCTTTTTCATCAAGAAACTCTTCACCGAGCATAACTGAGAGATCAAAATCAATAAGAGCATTAAATCCGACACCGGCTTTCTTATTTTCACCGATACGAACGGCAATCTTTGGACTTCTGGATTGCTTGGATTTCCACCAATTGGGCACTTTGACAACAACACCGGCTCTTTCAAAGATAGGGATGTCTTTTAAAAATTGATAAGTTTCAGCCGCAGTCCATGCCAAGGGATGAAAGATATCACCAGACTCAACATACTCTTTTAAAAAGGCACTCTCTAATGAAGCCTTATGAAGAGGAGCCAGTAATCTTAATAAAATATTTTTTTTTCTTGTACCAGAATATTCCTCTATGGCACGACTGAGCGGAAGATGCTGTGAGCGACCCGCATTAGAAACTTGATGAACATAAGTCGCTAAAAAAGCAAACGGTGTATCTGGTGAATTTTTATTCTCCACCAAATGAAAACACACTCGACCCAATAGACTCCAGCTTGAATGTCGAGCCGCAAAAAATGAAGCAATGTCTTTTCCATAATCACGAATTTGAGCATGGAAAGCGGACTGAATTTCTTCCCACAAAGAAAGCAAACACTCTGCATCAACATACTCAACCCCCTTCATTAAGGGTGCGGTTGAAAGAAATCGATTTAACTCCTCCTCAGGAATCTCAATTCTTAGAGGCTTTTGAATGAAATCATGTTGCTCAAGATGAGGGGTCGCCGCAAAAAGAGATAAATAAGCTCGACAAAAATCCTTCCAATAAGAAAACCCATCAAGTTCAGAAAAACTTCCATCAGCGACATCGAGATAAAGCAACCCATACCCTGATCCCTTACTAAATTCTTTTATTAGCTCGGGAAACCCTTCAAGAGCGTCCCCCTCAAGGTGTAATCGTTTGTAGGGTGTAACTGTGATATTGAGCATTATGACAAAGAAGCCTCATAATATTTTTCAATGTTTTGAATATGCAAAACATGTAACCGTGTTGAGGTTAAAAGTCATCAAAAACTTCCACTTTGTTTCGTATTGATTTTTTAATTTCATGTAATATTTAGTGATGTTACTGAGCTAAAATTGATGGTTATTGATCTTATTTCGAAATTGTCTTAGAATTATGGGCTAAGCTAAGAAGCTCATAAAGCACAATAACGACAATAATTTATTTAGTGGCTGCTACAAAACAGCCAAACTTGAGGCGCGTGGGACACAGGTCAATCCAAAAAGAATGAGCAATAAATCTTACCAGAATTAACGGAGTCCGTTTTATGAGAAAAATAAATTTAAAGAGATGGAGATTTCGGCATGAAGAGTCTGTGGATTGATTTTTGTACAAAAACGATTATTTCAAAACAATTTATTATTGCGGCTCTTTTGTTTTTGATTATCGTATTTGGTGCGTTTCGGTGGATCAATAGTCGTCATTCAGGTCAACTTAATGTGTCTATCGAGGGCATTCTAAGAGACGAATATTTAAATGCGAATTCTTATTTGGTTGCTAAAAAACTCTCCGATCTCGAAAGATTGGGGTTGATTCAATGTGTTCGTCTTAAAGAGCTTGCACCGCTTGGACGAGACTACTACAACACATCCCATTCAAAACACTGTTACCAAAAAGGTCTTCTTTATTCAATGATGGTCAAAAAAACAGAGTTTATTGCTCTTAATGGGCTTCATTATCAGCTTTCTTATCAAATTCCGACACAGTGGGAAAATCTTTTGTTAGAAGTTTTTTTGATTCTCAGTGGTTTATTTTCTATTGGTCTATTCACACAACGTCGTTTGTCTGAAAAACAAAAAGCTCAAGAGCGTTTGAACCTCCTTAAGATTGAAAAAGAAATGATGAACGATGTCACCAGCCAAATTCGTCATGATATTGCAAGTCCTTTGATGGCCATACAAACGATTGCTCATGTCGCTGAAATCGACCAACAATACAAAGAGCTTCTCTTAAAGGCGGTCAATCGAACAGAAAAAATCTTTTCTGATCTTAAGTCCTTGAAGACCAGCAATCTTGATTCCGACGTTTCAGTCGAAAGCATTAAACCTTGTGATCTGAGTTTGATTGTTACTGGAATTCAAAAAGAAAAAGAAATGAGTTGGCTGAATTCAGAAAAAACGGCACCACTCGTTTCATTTTCGTCAGAGTTCGTGCCTTGTTTAGTTAAAGCTCAAGAGAATGAATTAGCGCGGATTATTTCTAACCTTTTTAATAATTCGATGGAGGCGGCTTTACCAGATCAAAGTTTAAAAATACACTGGAGCATCACAAAAAAATTAAAATGGATCTGTCTATCTATTAAAGATAATGGCAAGGGCGTCCCTCAGAATGTCTTAGAAAAATTAGGAACCAAAGGTTTTTCTTGGGGCAAAAATCAAGTCGATCGTTGTGACAGTTCTTTGCGTGGTGCTGGAGCAGGATTAGGACTCTATCACGCCAAAACCAGCATTGAACGTTGGGGTGGAAAAATTGAAATACAAAGCACATCAGGCCAGGGAACAACCGTAGTTCTTTTTTTGTTGGAATTCTAATTAAAGACTTCTATTAAAAATGTTTATCTTTGCAAGAAGCACAGATGGAATGTGTGATTTTTTGTTTTTTATGCGTTCGTACATACTCTTCTAAATCAACCCATTCTCCTTGAGCATCGCGAATTTTTTTGCACCATGCACAAATAGGAAGCAGACTTGTTAACTCACGCAATTTTTCTGCATTGATTTGTTGATTATGCTCTTCTGCCAGCACAGTTTCGTGAATATCGACACAACTTCCGATATATCCCATAAAATTCTTTGCAGAGTCAAAGAACGGCACGCCACGATCAAAGATCCACCGATATTGACCATCATGACGTTTTAAGCGATAGCGCATTTCAAAAATTTCACGCTTGTCAAAGCTTGAGGTATAAATCTCTAAGCACTTCTGAAAATCATCGGGATGAACCCCCTCAGTCCAACCGTTGCCATACTCTTGCTCAAAGCTTCGCCCCGTGAATAACAACCACCTCACGTTAAAATAATCGCAAAGCTTTTCGCGGTTTGACCGCCAAATCATGATAGGCGCCTGTTCCACCAGCTCTTGATACTCATTAAAACTTAAGGTTATAGCCATAAAGCGGACTTCGTCCGCAGCCTACAGATTTCAGTCTTCAGTTCTCAGCTTC
>CAYMLA010000103.1:0-8395 GCA_964390785.1 uncultured Bdellovibrionales bacterium
GTTTGGTGTGATAATTCACTTACGATGCGGTCAGCACTCAGTGATAAGATGTTCATTGAATTGGCAATAATCATTCCCGCTAGGGGAATAAGGTAATTGGGTTGAAACCAAGGATTGGGTTTTATAATAAATAAAAAAATAAATCCCAAGCAGAAACTGCAACCTAAAAAGAGAGAAGCTAATGCAAGCAGGTATACTTTAACTTTAATTTTTTTTCGGATTGGTGTGAGAGAAATTGAAGAGGCCAAAACAAGCATAAATAGTAAAATTAAACTGAGGTACAAAGGATTATCAATTTCAAATATAAAGATTAAAAAGTATCCAATAAAGGTGAGTTGAACAAACATTCTTGAAATTGCAATAATAAAGTCATAGAGATTCAAACGCCAACGAAACATTAGGTAGGAAAGAACAATGAATAGAGGAAAAAGTCCAAAAAATAAATTTTGATAGGAAAGAATGTAGAGCGCATTGTTCATGTTGTATTACCTTAGATTTGCAATTGTAGTTCGAAGCATGTAAATGTTTTCTGTGTCAACAGACAGTTCAAGTGAATTGATGTCAATGAGGTTGTTTAATCTAAGCCAAGAGGTTGAACCGAATGTATCTAATACAGCTTTAAAAGATGAATCAAATCGAGTAACCCAAAAGTGGGATTCTAGAGTGTTATTAAGATCAACGGTGAGGTGTTTTCGAACAAGAAGATGCACGCTGTAGTGCCGTTTAAAAGATCCATTTTGACAAAATACTTTCCAATCCCAAGGGGAATGGTTATTGAGAAGATGATGTGTGCATTGAGCCTGCCAAGAACCGTCTTGAGTTATTAATACAAATTTTGATGGAAATCCTAAGGAAGAACTCGTTTGTTGACTAAAAAGAGTTGGTGAAATTAATAAAATCAAAATGATCAATAGAAATTTTTTCATAATAAAGTCCTTTATTTGTAAATGGTCAAATTTTGTTAATAAATACTTTAAAGTGGTTTTAACTCATTTTAGATGATCTTTTAGTGTTTAATCAACTGTACTTTTTTTATTTCTCACGTTAATAAGCCGTTATTAGCAATAGCTACAATCTTATAGCGGTGCGTATCACGTCTTCAAAAAAACAGAGAAGGCTTATTGTATGAGACGAAAATTTGTCAATTGTGACAAAAATTGTTAGTCGGTTGCTCATAAACTACCTAGACAATGGTTTTATTCATTTTCAATTTGGCATCTGAATTGCTCTTTCGTGAGGTGGAACGCTTAAACCATTTTAAGAAGTGAGGAAGAATTATGAACATTTTTACAACAATTACACAGGCATTTACTCAGGGTGGAATTTGGATGTGGGTTATTTTAGTGGTTCAAATCTTTACGATGGCTATTATTTTAGAACGGATTTTTGTTCTCTATGTGTTAAGGAGACCAAATCAGAAGAAACAGGCGCGTCGATTTGAACGAAGCATAAAAACAGGTAATCTCGAGCAAACCATTTCAGATGCTGAACACATGAGTTCAATGAGTCCTATTTCGACGATTGCTAAAATTGGTGCTCAATCTGCTTCGAGTATGGGTGGTCGAGATGAAATTCAATTTAAAATAGACGAGGTGCTTTTAGAGGAACAATCTCGAGTTGAAAATAGAATTGGATTTTTAGCAATGCTCGGAAATGTTGCCACTTTAGTTGGCTTGTTAGGTACAATAGTGGGATTGATTCAAGCGTTTACTTCGGTAGGAACAGTTGATCCTGTTGAAAAAGCTGCAATTTTATCTCAGGGAATTTCCTTGGCGATGAACACAACTGCCTATGGCTTAATTGTTGCGGTTCCCGCATTGGTCATGTACTCAATTTTACAAAATCGAGCAAATTCTCTTGTTGATGACTTAAATAAAGGAGCATTGAAATTATTTATATGGCTGGGATTTAGTGTTGATCATGTTCCAAAAATTAGAAAAGTACAATAAGACGATGAGAGTTTACAGAAGGGATTAAATCATGAGATCAAAAAAAGATACTAATTTTGAGATTAATTTGCTGCCAGTTATTTCTGTTCTTGCTGTTTGTATTTGTTTTTTATTGTTAACTGCTGTTTGGACTCATGTTGGAACAATGGATGTGTCTCAGGCTCTCGGAGAAAAATCAACACAATCAGATGACAAAGCTCAAGAGGATATCATTTCAATTTGGGTTAAGCTTCAAGGTTCGGGAGATGTTGATGTGACTCTTCATTTTGAAAAGAAGTTGGAAAAAGAACTCGATCGTATAAAAGAAACTCGGATATCATCTCGATCAGGTGAAGTTGATTGGGATCTGTTGAAAGCAACAATATTTGATTTATCCCAGAAAATTGAAAAGAAAAAAAATGTAATTATTCTTCCTGATTTGCAATCAAAGTATGAAGACATTATGAAAGTGATGGATGAATTTAGACAAGTTGATATAAATGAAATAGGTGTAGCACCCATTTAGTGGCTGGCGTAAAACAGTTTTAGACCACTTAATGATTGTCACTAAAATAAGGAGATCGTGATGATAAATAGTCCGATAAAAGAAGGTTTGATGAGGTCTCCGTTGAGGGGAAGCTCAGGGATAAAAAGAACAAATCGAGTCCAAAGAAAAACCATAGTGGCAAGCTTATTATTGACTTCATTAGTCGATATTATGTCGATTTTAGTGATTTATTTAATTTTTAATTCATCAGCAGATCCTGAATTATTGATGAAAGCTGGAATTAGCTTACCAGAGGCGACAAATTTGAATCGAATAAAATTAGCTACTGTTGTTGAAGTGTTTGAAGATCAGTATTTTATTGATAATCAGTTAATTCAAGTTGAAGACTTGGCAAAGGTTTTTACTGAAATTAAACAAAAGAGTGTTGAAGAAAATCTCAATCTAGTTGATGAGACTCCGACTGAAATTATTGTTAAAGCCGATGGTGGCATCGAATTTGAAAAACTGAATCCAATTTTAATAGCTGGCGCTGAAGTCGGAATTGAAAAGATAAAATTTGCAGCTTTACAAGGGAAGAAAAGATGAGGAAATTTTTGCTGACTTTATTAGTTCTATTTGTAGTCACAAGTTTTGTTCAGGCAGAAAAAATGTCGCTGGAAACACATACCTTTGTGATTGATAAGTTGGAACGAGTAATGAAGCACTCGACATCATCCGATTCTTCTTTTATTCCAACGATTCTTCGTCTTGGCGATCTTTATTCTGAACGAGCACGATTAAAAACAATGGCTGAAGTCGAAAAAAATTGTCTTCATTGTTTAGGAAGTCGTCAAGATCGATTGACAGCAATTTCAAAATATAAGACAGCTTATCCTATTGCAGAAGCTGAAAAAAAAGGTCGGATATTATTTCAAATGGCTCATCTTCATGAGTTACTTGATCAGTCATCCAAAGCCATTGACCTTTATAATGAAGTGATTAAGTCTGAAAAAGATCGTTCTTTAGTCGGGCAATCTCATGCCGGAATCGGAGATATTCATTTTAAAAAAAATCAATTTGATAAAGCAATTAAACGATTTAACTCCGCTCTTTCTATAAAAGAGACAAAAGATCGGGGCTATATTCAATATCGATTAGCTTGGTGTTATTTTAATTCAGGAAATGAGAATTCTGCAATTGCACTTTTAGAACAGGTTTTAAAATCCCCTACATCTTTAAATCGAAGTGCAACAAAAGGAATAAAGTTTGATGATTCTTTTCATGTTGATATTTCAAGAGACTTGACAACGTTTTATTCAAAACAAAAAGTGACACAAGCCAGAGTGAAAAATGTATTAGAATTGAGTCCGAGTTCTGTTGTTAAAGAAAATTTGTATCACTTGGCTAAGGAAACAGATCGACTGGGGAAGAAGCGAGAATCAATTTTTGTGTTAAGTGCTTATTTGCAGACGAATTTATCAAAACAAGAACAATTGGATGCTCAAATTCGTTTGACATATTTATATTATGATTTAGGAAATAAAAATCAATCAATCACAGAAATGAGAGAAGCCGTTCGGTATTGGAAAAAGAATGGATGTGCTCCTGAAGAAAAATGTGAAGAGTACAGGACTAAGCTACGAAATTTTGTTGTGAACTGGAATAAATCTTTGAAGGATAAATCGTCTCATTCTTTGGTTGCGGCTTATACCTTGTATCTTTCTCTTTTCCAAGAAGATGTTGAAATGAATTATTGGGCAGGTGAGTCTGCTTTTAAATTAAGTCAATGGAATTTGGCAATCAATTATTATAGACAAGCTTCTATATTGTCGAATAAGAGTATAAAGAGCGGAAAGGCTACTAAAATAGAAAAAGAAATTTTTGAATTGGCATTGCTTGGTGAAATTGCGGCCGCCGAAAAATTAAATTCTTTAGATAAGCGACACAAGGCTTATGTTCATTATTTACAATATAATCCAAACGGGAAAGAGGCTCTTCAAGTTCGTTATCAAAAGGCCCATGTTGCTTATGATCAAAAACAATATGAATCTGCAGCCAATCAATTTCGTTCGGTTGCTCTTGAAAAAACAAGTCAATTTTTTGATATTAGAAAAAAAGCGGCTGATTTAGCATTAGATTCAAAAGTGTTTTCTAAAGATCAAGAGACGATTCAAAAATGGTCAATTGAATTTGCACAAGTATTTCCAAATTCAAAAAATGAGTTTTATCGAATTTCTCGTAAATCAACTCTTAATCAAGTCGCAAGTGATTTAAATCAAAATTCAGTTTCACGATCCAATGCAAAAAAGACATTGCAAAAAATTAACTCTGTGATTTTAAAAGGTGCAACTGACGATGAAAAAAAATCTTATTACCAAAACAAGTTTGTAGCAGCTAAGGCTGCTGGTGATCTTGATCATGCCGCAAATGCATTATCAGGATTATTGTTAATTAGCAGTTTATCTGAGCGAGAGAGACAAGATGCACTTCGAGATAAGTTATGGACTCAAGAAATGAAAATGGATTTTAATGCGGCATATGAAACGCAAAAAAAGATTTCTCCACAAAGAAGGAAGGAAAAAGAGCATCATTTAAAGTTAGCTTTGTTAAGAGAGCTTTCAGGTAAAAATCCAAGAAGTCATTATAATGATTATTTGAAATTAGAAAAAAATAACTATCAAGCTAATTTGATTCGAATTAAGCTCATTGAATTGGCATCAAACTCAAGATCAGAATGGTTGAAACAAAAAAGATACTTAAGTTCTACGCCTGATTTATTGGCATTAGCTACTTTAAAGGTTTATTCTAAACATCAAGTTTCTTCTGATATTAAAGATTTACTAAAAAATCGACGAGCCAGAAATTCTGCAATGGGGCGCGTTTTAAATCGAATAAACTATTTATCTGAGTTTAAAACAGTTAAAAATCAGATTTCTAATCATAAGATGAATATGAAGAGTGATGCACTTATGGTGAAGACATTAAAGAAAAGGCTCGATCTATTGGCTCAAGTTGAAAAAAAGGCCAATGAAGCGGTTAAAATTGGTGATTGGTCATTACAAATTATTGGACTAAGTGAAGTATCAAAACAAAATAATCGTTTGTATAAAGAAACACTTGAATTTCCTGTTCCAAGGAACTTAAGTGACGAACAAAAAAAGCAATATTCGATAGCTCTTGAAAAGAAAGCAAATTCTTATAGAAATGCGAGTGACCAAATTAACAGAAAAATAAAAGAACTTTGGAATAATTCTTTAGCTTTAGAGGAATTGATAGCAGAATTTAATCAATTTAATGTAGCAGAACAGAGAGCATATCAATCTGTTTTAAAAGAACTCATTGTGAGTTATCGCTCAGAAAATAATTCCAAATTGCAACGTGCATTAGCGAATAAAAAAGTAATACCGACTCATCGAGAAATTCAAGTTGCTCATAAAAACATTAAAGCTCAGCCTTTTAAAATAAACTATGTTGAAGCTTTAAAGCAGTTAAAAGAAAGACAAGGAGAAGTGGTTTATGCAACTTACTTAGGCGAGCGCGTCGCTTCTCTTAAAGGTATAGGGAGATAGATAATGAATTTAAGTTATTCTTTTATTTTTAAAATTATTGTGAGTATTTTATTGGGGTTAAGTTCAGTCATTGTGACGGCCTCTGAGTTTAAAGAAAAACCGAGTCAAGAGCATAATTTTGAAGGAGCGAGTGTAAGAGGAAAATACAAGCTTTCGACTGGTGGCAGTGTGGTCGTTGAAAATGAGAAGTATTTGGAAGATTTATTGGGAGTTAGAAAAGATTTTAAAGATCGTGCAAAATTGGAAATGAATAGACTCTAAAATAGGATTTTTTTATGAATGAAAAAAAGATTGAAACTAAAATTGTTCTAAAAAACACAAAGGGTGAAATTGTTCGAGTCTTCGCTGACATTTCACAACGTTTTAGTGTTGTTTTTAGAAAAGATATTCATCGAATTGAAATTTGTGAAAATTTAGATGAATTTAATGAAAATTGCATACCCTTTGAAGAATTGGCTGTTTTGACTTCAGATGATTTAAAAAAACAACCATTTGCAGTTTCTGATCAGTTTCACTTAGAATTGGCCAGTGATCAAGAAGTTGTTGCCGTTGAGTCTGAACTCCCTCCGGAGCCAGAAGGAGTTTTTTCTGAAAAACTTAGAAAGTCAGCGTTTGTTCATTTGTTATTATTAGCTTTGATTCTATCAATAGGGTTTACGTATCAATATTTTTTTAGTGATGAAGTTGAGCCTCAAACAGTTACAATTTTTAAGCAAGATTTAGATTTAAATAAAGTTAAAAAAATTGAAGAGAAAAAAAAGATAGTCACTCAAACTGTAAAGCCGAGTAAAAAGAAAAAAATTGTTTATAAAAAAAATCAAAAGAAAAAGCAGGTTGTTTCTAAGAAAGTACGATCACCTAAAGTTGTAAAGAAAAAACAAGATCGAAAACGACACATTGTTTCTTCAAACAAGCGCACAAATAAGAAGGCTGGAAATCCAACGACAATCAATAAAAAAGGTCCAATTGGTTTTGGAAATAAGCAAAACTTAGATCAAGCCGGAGTGTTAGGAATTTTAGACCGTGGAACCGGTAAGGGACAAGGTGTTAATTTAAGAGCAGTAAAAAATGATGCTGGTGTTGGAGGTGGATCGAGTGGTTCAGGATATGGATCTGGATTTGGATCGGGCGGAACGGGTGCTCCTTTTGCTGGAAAGGGAATGGTTGCTATGGCTTCAGGAGCGGGATCAAAGGCTCGTGGAGCTGGTGGCTTGGGTACAAGAGGAAGAGCTGGTGGACAAAGTGGATATGGAGAGATCAGTATGTCTGGTGGTGATATTAAAGGACGATCAATTCCTTTAACAGAAGAAGTCGATGTTGAGGGTGGTCTTACAGAAGATCAAATTGCTGCTGTTGTAATGAGAAATATGGGGCAAATTGTTTATTGTTATGAAAAAGGTTTGCAGTCTAAGCCATCTTTACAAGGAAGAGTTACAACGTATTTTAAAATTGATAATCGTGGAAGAGTTCAATTGGCGAAAGTGACTCGATCAAATGTTGAATCTAAACAAGTTGAATCTTGTATGGTGAATAAAATTAAAACGTGGAAATTTCCTCGTCCGAGTGGTGGTGTGAATGTCAGTGTTAACTATCCGTTCGAATTAAGACGAGTGAGTTTGAGATAAGGATCTATGATGAAAATGTGTAAAATGAAAATGTCAATTTTAGATTATGAAAAAAGTTTTCTTGTTTTTTTCCTGTCACTTTTATTTTTTGTGGGATGCAGTGATTTTAAACAAGATCCTTTAAGGGATTACCCTCAGACGAGATTGAATACAGTCAATCCTGATGAAGTCATTCCTCCAAGCCAAATCCCTGATGAAGTGATTGTCAACCTTGTTACTGTTGAAATTCCTCCAGAGACTCAAGTGTCGTCTGACGAGGCGATTTCATTAAATATTTTAGATGAAAATTGTCACTTTGACTCTCAAAAGGAAATGGTGATCTGTCAATTAAATCGAAACAATGAAGAATTAAATTCTGTTCGACTTGCTGTTGAAGTAAAATTAAGTCCGACATTGGTCGAAGAAAATCTACTGACAATCGATCAGCTTAAATTAATTGTAAATCAAGAAAACATGCAATTTGAGCAGTTAACAATTGAAACTATTGCTGAGCCAAATTTAGATTTTAATAGTCAATTGTATAATGTTATCTGGACTGCAAATGATGAAAATGATAAAATGATTGTTTTTGAATTGATCTATGATGTTGATGATAATGTAAATCAAGATTTGAAAAATAACATTAAGTCATTAAAGCCTAAAAAAATTCAAATTCAAATTCAAATTTAAGTTTAAGTTTAAGTTTAAGTCTAGAGTAAACCTAAATTTAAATTCAAACTATGATAAAAAATTGTATATTTCATAGAGCGGACTTCGTCCGCAGCCTACAGATTTCAGTCTTCAGTT
>CAYMLA010000104.1:0-2738 GCA_964390785.1 uncultured Bdellovibrionales bacterium
GAAAAAGTTGGCTGTTTTGCAGCAGCCACTAAATAAGGAGTTTATTATGTCCGTTACTATGTTAGGCATCTATGTTTTCGTTTTGTCTTGTTTTGTCGGCTATCATGTCATTTGGGGAGTAACCCCAGCCCTTCACACCCCTCTGATGGCAGTGACAAATGCCATCAGTGCTATTGTTGTTGTCGGAGCCATTTTAGTCGCTGGATTTTCCAACCAATCGTCTGACATTATTGAAATTTTAGGATTTTTTGCCGTTCTGCTCGCTTCAATCAATATCTTTGGAGGCTTTGTTGTCACCAATAGAATGCTTTCGATGTTTAAAAGAAAAAAGAATTAACCTCCTAAACAAATGAGGAAGAAGAAAAAAAATGCAACTACCTAATAACTTTTTTGCTATTGTTTATCTTATTGCAACTGTCTTATTTATTTTTGGTTTGAAAGGATTGGCTTCACCTAAAACGGCCTTAAAAGGAAATAAAGCCGCCATGATAGGAATGGCTATTGCCGTTATTGCTACTCTTCTTCATCCTGATGTTCAAAATTATCGCTGGATAATTCTTGGACTTGCAGCAGGCGCAGTGATTGGAACTCTTGTCGCACTAAAAATTCAAATGACTGACATGCCTCAACTCGTTGCCGCCCTTCATAGCTTTGTTGGACTTTCAGCTGTTTTAGTTGCTATAGGCACTTATTTTATCCATAAACATGAATTAAACGGAGTTTTAGCCTTAGAAATGAGCTTAGGGAGTGCCATTGGCGCGATCACATTTACAGGTTCTGTTGTTGCTTTTGGAAAACTCCAAGGACTCTTTGGTTCAAATCCTGTTGTATTCAAAGGTCAACATCTTTTAAACTTACTCATTGCTCTATCAGCAGTCGTTCTTTGTGGTTATTTTATGTATACCCATCAAGTTGCTCCTCTTTTAATTTTAACTGCTCTCGCTTTTGTTTTAGGAGTAACGATGATCATCCCCATCGGTGGAGCAGATATGCCCGTTGTTGTTTCAATGCTCAATTCTTATTCCGGATGGGCGGCTTCTGCCACTGGATTTACACTCGAAAACAATCTTCTTATTGCCACTGGAGCTTTAGTCGGAAGCAGTGGCGCCATATTATCTTATATCATGTGTAAGGCAATGAATCGTTCGTTTATTAGTGTTATTCTTGGTGGATTTGGAGGAGAAACGGGAGACTCAGATCTTTCTCAAGCCACGAACAAAGGAGTTCAGTCTGCAGCAGCAGAAGATGTCGCGTTTATGTTGGAGAATTCCTCAAAAGTGATTGTCATTCCTGGTTATGGAATGGCGGTTGCTCAAGCTCAACACGCTGTAAAAGAAATGTGGGAAGTGTTAAATGGAAAGGACGTTGAAGTCAAATTTGCCATTCATCCCGTTGCAGGTCGAATGCCTGGACACATGAATGTCCTTTTAGCTGAAGCCGATATCCCTTATGATTTTGTTGAAGAAATGGATGAAATCAATGGCGACTTTTCAAGCACAGATGTTGTTTTGGTATTAGGAGCAAATGACATTGTCAATCCTGACGCTAAAACAAATAAATCGAGTCCTCTTTACGGCATGCCAATCCTTGATGCTTACAAAGCAAAAAAAGTTTTTATTTCTAAACGTTCCCTCAAACCAGGATATGCTGGAGTCGATAATAGCTTATTTTATTACGACAATGCTTCTCTGGTTTTTGGAGATGCTAAAGATACCATTGAAAAAATCACAAACACACTCCGCGAAGGGTAAGCTATTTTTTCTAAAATTGTGGGGATCATCAAAATTTACACAATCGAGAATCAAAGGTTTTTAAGATGCTGCTGTTTGATTTATGGCTTCTTTCTTAATTGAATTTGCAACGGCTTGATCTATATGAACTTCAAATCTATTTTGCCAGACGATTCTGTCACCATCCATTTCAAATACTTGATTCCACTCATCTTGGTTTTTGGGGAAACAATAAACCCGCTCAAATTTCTTTAAATCTGAAGTAAATCTAAAACCATCTGCTGTATCAAACTCTATCAATGGAATTTTTAATGCACGCACAGAGACAACTACCGGATCGGCTTGACCCATGGTAACTCCTTTCCCTCACTTGCCTTTTCCCAAGCCAAAAGAATTTCATCAGTCCTAAGCTCACACCACTCTTTTACTAGACGATTAGCTCTAAGACCAAGATTTCCTTGAATTATTTCTCCACTTAAATTAAAAACAGCTTTATGGTCTCCATACTTTGCATGGAAATGGGGCAGTTTATGTTTATCGGTATCGAACCAATACATATAAATAAATATGCCAAAAAATTCACAAATACGAGGCACCGTTTGCTATTCTCCCATTGCGAATAAGATAACGCCAAAAAACCTTTAGGTCATTAAACAAATGTTTCTGAAAGCGCAGTTTGTCATTTTTGGTTTTTGACAGTCTATAAAAGTAAAAATAGCCCTCTCTAAATCACCTTAAAAAGATGCGCCAAAATAAAATAAATTCCTATTCCAATAAAAACAACTCCGGTCGTCATTCTCACCCAATATTCAAATTTGCCAATTTTTTGAAACACCATGCCCATCCACGATACACCTAATGCAATTAAAATTGCAAAAACAAACACTGGCAACCCTGTTCCTATGCCATACATAGAAGCAAACAAAACTGATGAAGAATGCTGAGTCGCCAAGGGGATTAAACTACCAAAAAACAAAGCAGCAGAAACTGGACAAAAAGAAAGAGCAA
>CAYMLA010000104.1:2748-8350 GCA_964390785.1 uncultured Bdellovibrionales bacterium
TACTCCACTATTTTGAAATAGTTTTTGTAACTTTCCATTAGCACCAAACGATGGCAATGGGATCGTGATTAATTCAAGCAAAAACATACCAATAATAACAAGCAAAGGCCCTAAAATTTTTAACATTTGGGTTTGAAGAAAAAATGAAAGACTAGGAATTGCTAAAACACTCTTCATCACTATATAAGCAAGAACAATATAAGCGAACATTCTACCCAAAGTGTAAAGAGCCCCTGTGAATAAAACAATTTTTTTGTTTTCAATTTGTTTTGATATAAAGGAAATCGCAGCAACATTTGTTGCCAATGGACAAGGAGATATGGCCGTCAATATTCCAATCCAAAAAGCTGATCCTAATCCTAAGATTAATTCCATATTACATCTCCAAAAACTTTTCAATTTCAGTTTTTATATAATGTTTAAACATCGGTTCATTCCCAGCAAATCGCCACATCTTATCAAGATTTTCATGTTTAATTTTTTTACCTGTCTTATGAAGTGAAAGAAAAAATGATATAGATCGTAATTGATACTCTTGAATATAAAAACGATTATTTAAATCCTCAACGTTTATCGATTCAAAAGACAATCTTCCTTCTTTGACTTCTTTACCAAAAGACTCTCTTATCACATCACGAATATATCCTTCCATTAAATTACAAGTATAGCATCTGTTTGATCCATGAAAATAAAGTCCTTTGATAATTTTTTCCTTTTCAACAACCCCTTTTTCTTCCTCAGATTGTTCTGTTGGAGCGGAATTAGATGCAACTGTAGATTGAGTTTCATTATTACTTACAGAAGTTGTATCAGGTGTAGACGACTCAGTCGTGGATTCTGTTACAACCCAATACACAATTGATGAAACAACAAAAATGCCCAATATAATACTAATGACTTGTTTTAAAATCATAACGCAAACTCCCTTTTGCAAAACTTTCAACTTATGTCTTACTTAATTAGTAGCGGCTGCAAAAAATAGGCTTTTCATAATTCAAAAATTCACATGTATGTATCGTAATCTATACATAATTCTATTTTTAGTCAATTCAAAAGCAATTAGCCAACTAGCCCTAACAAGTAGTTGCTGCTGAAAAACAGCCACTAAGTAGAAACGAGTGCGAAATAAAAAGAAAATACTGTTGATATTAAGTTTATTTTTAAAAAATTAACATTTACAATAGACAAAATAGAAAAAGATTTGGATCATTGTTATAGTGAGTTTATTTTTGACATAGACAAAGAAGCTTCTATTTGTAATTGTTTATTGGCTGCTGCAAAACAGTCAACTTTTTCGTTGGCTTCGCTCAAATCTCACTGCGACGTACTTGATGTACGCCTCGTTCGATTTGAGTTCGCGCGCCTCAAATTTGACTATTTTGCAACAGCCACTATTCATTTTGGGAGGAATTATGAAATCATTACTTGCTTTGATGTTATTTATTAGTTTTGGAATTACAACAATTTCTGAAGCTACTATGAAAGAGGTCGAAATCGCAAACGAAGCAACGTCTAAAATAACTTTTTTTGAAGAATTAAGTGATTTACGAAAAAAGATGATTCCAATGTGTGCGAAGCTTAAAATGAAAGACAAGACTGATCAATCAAAATTATTTAAAGAAATAGATTCTATTATTGAAAATTGGAAAACAATAACTAAAAAATATCAAAAAAATCCCCCCTTACAATTTATAAAAGATTCAGATTGGAATACCTATTTTGATGAAGCTCTTGATAATTTTATTATAATGCGAGAACGCGTGGCGCAGAATAATCTGAATCGTGCTGTTCAATTTTGTGGAATGAATTGCAATCTCTTTGTAAATATGAATCATATTAATGGAATTAACAAGATAAGTGATCAACTCTTTGTGGTTAGGAAGAATGTAAGAGTTATTATGAAAATGATTAATGCCGAAAATTGGAAAGGGGCATTAGAATTACAAACAGTGAATCGTAAATTTGTCAAAAATATGATGAATAGCAAATCTGGTCATTTTGACAAAAAGAAACTTTCAGAAGATTTGAAGACGATAAAAATCACTTATGATGAATTTATTTCGATGGCGAAGAAAAAAGATAAATCAGGCGCAAATGATAAATTTTTGAAGTTTATGAAAACCTTTTCAAGTGTATACCCAAAATATCTATAAATGTTTCTAATTTGATCATCACGCATTTGAAATAATCCATTACATTTTTTCCATCTTATAAAAAAATGTATACATTATAGGAATAACAAAAAGTGTTAAAAATGTTGCAAGACCAAGGCCACCAACAATTGTTATCCCGAGAGGAATAAGCATTTCTAGACCTTCGCCTTGTCCTATAATTAAAGGAAATAACCCTATTATTGTTGTCAATGATGTCATTAGAATGGGACGAACTCTTGTGGCTGCGGCTTCTATAATGACAGATTGCAACGGACCGCTTTTGAGTTTTAATTGATTAATATATTCTACAAGAACAATGGCATTATTAACAACAATTCCCACCAATAAAATAATTCCAAGAAAAACAACTATACTAAACGGAATACTAAGTGCAGCCAAAAGAAATATTGCCCCCATCAGTGCTAATGGCAATGTGATCATGATAAGAACTGGATCTTTAAGAGAATCATATTGGGTTGCCATAATGACAAATAAAAGGAAAATAGATAACGCAATTACAATTAAAAGTTGCAAATTCGAATCTTTTGCTGCCTCTTCGTCTCCACCAAATTCAATATAGTACCCTTCTGGTAAATTAATTTTATCTAATTTTTGTTTAACATCTTGAACCACCTTACCCACATTGCGTCCAATTGCATCAGCAGTAACACTGATTAGCCGCACTTGATTGTCTCTATCAATTTGAACTGGTCCAGTGGAATATATCACGTCAGCAACCTCTTTTAGCTTTAAAGTCCGTCCTGCAGGAGGATAAAGAAGAATTTGTTCGAGTTGTTCTTTATTTGTGATACTTGAGGGATTAGCCATAACTCGAATGTCGAAATTTAAATCTTGTTCTTTATCAGTAAATTCAGTTCCTATCGTTCCATCTACAGAAGTTCTTAAAACTTTAAATAAGTCATTAGCAGTCAATCCAAAATCGTTAAGCTTTTCTCTTTTTGGCTTAACATGTATTTCTGGCTTAGAAAAATCAACACTAATATCAAGATTGTGTAAACCGAGTGTCCCATCAATTTTAGAGCGAATATCTTCTGCAATAGAAAATAATCTATTAAATTCTTTTCCTTTTACTCTTATATCAATATCAGACGTTGATGTTTTACGAATACCTCTAAGTCGAGTTTTCATGATTTTAAGATTTGTCTTTTCAATGGGATTTTTTTTAAAATATTTTCTTAATTTTTTTACGAGTTCATCTGTAGATAGAGGCCGTTTGCTTTTTTCAACAAGCTCGACTTGTATATCTGCAAAATTTGACTTCTGATAAACATTTCGACCTGCCCAATAACCACCAATCATTGAATAAATTTGTTTTATTCCTGAATTTTTATTTACAGCATCTTCAACTTGTTTAACAACATTTTTAGTTTGCTCCAATGGCATTCCAATATCTAAACTCGCTTTTATAGTAATTTTACCATCATCAATTTGTGGTAAAAATTCCTTCCCCAATGTATTTAAGAGAAAAAGACTTAAAACAAATAAAACCAATACAAATAAAATAACAGAAAAACGAAATCTCAGTGTAATTATTAATATTTTTTTATAAAAATGAGTGATTTTATTAATAAAAATTGTATTCCAATTTTCAGTAGTATCAGAATTACTTTTAAAACTTGCTGATAAGCTAGGAATTACTGTCAAACTGACTAAAAGTGCAAATAACAGTGCAGAAGCAAGCGTGATCACCAAATCCCTAAATAATAATGATGAAATACCGCTAATTAGAAAAAATGGAACTATGATTGACAAGTTAGCAAATGTAGCTGCAAAAAGAGGAGAAGTGACTTCTGCACTAGCAAGCGTGGCTGCATCTTTTGCTGTTAGGTTTTTATTTTGTTGATGTCTTGTAATGTTCTCAAGCATGACAACTGAACTATCAACGACTATCCCAATAGCGAGAAGAAGACCCGCTAATGAGAATATGTTCAATGTCGTACCGAATAATCCCATTAAAATAAACGTCCCAATAAAACTCACTGGAATGGCAATAAGAATGACTACAGTTCGCTTAATGCTATACAAAAAAAACCAAATAATAATAGCTGCTAGAAGACCGCCAAAAACAGCCGAAGTTTTTACGTTAGAAATAGCATTACCAACATAATAAGCCTGATTTGAAATAACTTTATTTGAAATTTCTTTTGATATAATACCTTTTTTTGTAAGATCATTGGTTTGTTTTATGATTTCATCAACAACACTAACAGTATTAGCATTCGGTTGCTTTAAAAAACTAAGAACAACGCTAGGCACACCATCAACTTGAGTGATCACACGCTGCTCTTCATTTGCATCAAGAACCTTTGCAATATCTTTAATTCTAATCTCTCTTAGCTCTCTATTGGCCACAATTAAATTTTCAATTTCTGTTATGCTTTCAAATTTAGAAAGCAAACGAACTGTGTACTCTCCGCTTATGTTTTCTATTCTTCCAACTGGATATTCAGTGTTTTCTAAACGGATTAAGTTTAATATTTTTTCTGTAGACAATTCATATTGCTGAACCTTATTTTGATCAAAAACAATTTGAATTTCACGAACTTTTCCACCTAAGGCAACAACGGCAGCAAGACCTGGAATGCCTAAATAATAATTCGACAATTCATTTTCAACCCAGTTCCTAAGATCACGTTCACTTTTTTCTATTGAATTAAACCCTATTTCTAAAATAGGCAATTGTGAAGGGTCTGCCTTATAAACCTTAGGTTCTTCAACATCTGGAGGAAGAGAATTTCTAATTAAATCGATTTTAGCCATGGTATCAGCTAAAGCGACATCCATATTTTTTCCATATTCAAAAAAAACTTGAATTGTTGCCGTCCCTTCAATTGCAGACGATAATACTTGTATTGCATCTTCTGTTGTAGCAACATTTGCATCAACTTTTTTTAAAATATTTTCTTCAATTTCGTTGGGACTTGCCCCCTTCCAATCAATTATAATTCTCACTAGTGGATAAGTAATTCGTGGTAACAGATCAACTGAAAGACTTGAAAAAAAGTATCCACCCAAAACAATAATGGCAATAGTCCAAACCAAAACTCCAATGGGTCGATTAATTGCAATTTTACTTAAGTTCATTTTCAATACCTACAATCATTTCAATTTCCGATAAGGCAACTCTTTTATCAAATAGTGCGGAAGCATAATTTGTTTGTGCTTGAAACAGTGTTTTTTGAGCATCAAGAAGTTCTGTACTGGATGTCAGAGCTTTTTTATATCTTTCCAAAAATATTTCTAAACTTTTTTGAGCTTTTACATTATTTTGAAACGACAACCTTAATTTATCATTTGCAAATTTATATTTTTTTAGAGCCAGTTTGAATTCATTTTTTAAATTTTTTATTGATAATTCTTTAGCTGTTTCTAGCTCCAATTTTTTTGCAAAAGATCTTCCTACTCGGGCTTTCCGAGAACCAAAATCC
>CAYMLA010000105.1:0-8246 GCA_964390785.1 uncultured Bdellovibrionales bacterium
TTTGACACGCATGTTTCAAATGCTTTGGATCTTGAGTATGAGTTTTATCATCAAGTGAAATCGATTGAAGATCGAGGATCAATGGGTCTTTCGTTTGGATCTTTTTTAATTAAAAATGAACTCCCCTTCATTGGAAATTTTGTTGACCATTTGAGTATGACAAGGTTGTATAGTCACAGTTTAGATTTTAATGATCGATTGACAAATGAAATTTTTGGTTCAGATTATAATTTGCCTTTTTTTTGTGGGCGTTTTCATGAGTTTGAGGGAGACACTTTATGGGATACCCCAAATGCACTAGAAATTTGTAAAGAAAAAACAGAAGTTCTATTTAATTTGATAAATCGAATTGATTTTGAAGAAATTTATGTTACTTCTGTTTATGGTTATGACTGGGGTAGATATGAAGGAGTTTTTCTTTTTCTAAGAGAAAAAGAAAGCGAAAATTATATAGTTATTTTCTTTGATGTAGTTCATGAAATTTAAAAACAAATTCAACAGACTATTTAGTGGCTGTTTTGCAGCTTGCCTAAAGTGGCTGTTTTGCAACAGCCACTAGTTAAGAAAAGCATTGTCTTTACTATTTAATGACTTCATTGTTTTTCCATCAAAGCTAAAATAGAATTGAAAAGAAATATCTGTCTCTTTATTGATGTTTTTCTTTGTAAAAGCAATCTCAAATGCAGAACAATTACCCGGGAATTTGAGTTTGGCAATTCCTGTCCAAGAGTTCCAGTCTTTTGTCACAACAGATTGTTCTCCGAGTAGTTTTAAATCAAGATAAGGCATATCCCAAAAAAGGCCTGGGCTTAAAGTTTCTGTACGAGTGTTATAGTCAACCGTATTTGAGTCCTCTTTAAATTTAAAATTACGATAGAGTTTTAGTTGATATTGTTTGGGGACGAGCCAATGGGAAAAGAATCCACTATTTGATGGGTTTATATAAATAAGTTGAGAAGATGTTGTTGTGACTTTATGATAAGGATAATAATCAATAGTTCCATAAGCACGAAATTGATCAAAACTGATTTTAAGTGTGTTTTCAAGTGCTGAAAATGGTTTTTTGTTTTCTTTGTTTTGTCTCGATTCAAAAAGATCATAGGATTGAGCAACACGAAGTAAAACAACTTGTTTATAATGAGCTTTGTTTTCATTGGGTTGCCATAGGCGTTTAACGAGTTTATTTGTCCAAGCGAGAGTGACAAGTTCTCGATCATACAAGCGATCAGAATAGTCAAATTGAATTCCTTTTCCGCTATTTAAATCAAGGTCAGAGAGGGGTTGATTTTTTTTAAAAAAAGGATTGTTTTCATTTTCGGTATTTCCCCAAAAAGGATGAGAGGGGTGATCAAAAAAAGGCATTGTAGTAAATGATAACTTTGGTTTCATTTCATGCTTGTATCGAGTGGCTTTATCGTCATCCAAATCACCAAAGATTCGGCTGAGTGTTGTGCTTGTAGAGACTTGACCTCTGAGTGTTCTTCTTTGATGAACAATGTTTTTGTCAACTCCAAAATGATAGTGAGTTTCTTGATAAGTTAATGAGGGAAGGATATCAATATAATCATATATTTTAATTGGATAAGAAAAACGAGGAGCAAAATTAAATCTTTGTCCTGCACGAATAATATCAGTTTCAGAATCATAAATCCCATCGCGAAGAATTTCACATTTTGGATCTGGCAGACCAGACTTCCCTGTTTCTGTACAATAAGGATTGCCATAAGAATTTCGAACCCATCGTTTGTTTTCATCAGAATCAATGTCGTCAAAAGTAAAATAACTTCTTGTGAAATTGGTGTAATTTGATTCCAAGTTAAAATAAATATTTGATTTTCCAATTTCTGTTTCATTTAAAGAAAAATTTATTTCAGGAAAGCGATGAACGGCATCTTTATTGTCAGCAAATGGATTTGATTTAAGTAAATTTGTATTATGAGAAGCTTCAATGCTAAAGTGAGTGGATTCAGAATTTTTTGTGATTGAGGTTTTATTTTCTATGTTTGGAAAAGCTTCGATGCTTTTTTGAAAAGCAAAATCTTCAGGGAAGTCTCTGGGATAATAAAGGTCACTGATCAAGTTAAGGTCAGCTCGGTGAATGTATCCGTTTGGTAAATGGTAGTGGTGGTTATAATTAAAAAACCAACGAGAAAAAGGAGAGTTTCTTTTTTCAAGAGGTAAATAATTTTGAATAATGTCATCATTTGTTGTGCCTTGAAAGGAGTCACGAATAAAAGCAGAGTTGAATTCGCCAGAGGAGTCTTCTGTTAAAACATATCGATAGTTCAAATGACCTTTGGTCCATTTTTTATTATGCGAAAGAGTCCATGTGGAATCTTGATTTTTTGCCATTGCCCAAAAAAAAGGTTGAGAGATACCAAGGCCTCTTGCTTGAGTTAAATCAAAAATGGGAAAGAGAAATCCGGTTTGTCGATCACTTTTAAGCGGAACAATTAAATAGGGTAGCCAAAAAATAGGAAGAGGTCCAAGGCTTAAAACAGTGTTTTTAATTTTGGCATATCCTCCAATTTCAGCATCAATGGTCGTTCCAGAAAAGCTCCATATGGCGGGGCAACTTGCACAGGTTGTGTAAAATCCTTGTTCAGCAAAATACTGATTGGCACCTGTTTTATGAATAACATCTCCTTCAAATAAAATTTGTCCCGATTGGATGTATCCCTTGTAAATGGTGGCTTGGTCGGTTTGATAGTTTAAAATAATGTGATCAGCGTCAACCACCGTTTGTGGTGTTGTTAAGGTGACGTCCCCAAAGGCATCAATGGTTTTGCTGTTAAAAAACAAGACAGCACGATTGCAAGAAAGATGCTTATTGTCATAGATGATCTGAACATCACCGTCGAGAACAATTAATTTATGATTAAAATCGCGTTCCATGGAATTTGCATTAATAAGAATATTGTCAAATTTGCTTTGTGCTTTAAGCTGATTACTAAAAAAAATCGAAAAACAAATTAGAATAAAAAAAATATTCAAGACTGCTTTAAAAACAGAATTTGCATCGGAGCTTTTTTGTGAGGGGTGATTTTTAAATTGTATAAACACAATAATAAAAGTAAGCGTAGATTTTTGAAGTTGCAATCAGTCAGAGGATTTGCTGCCATGCATTTTTTAATAGCAGCATCAAAATAGAGACGGTTTTGATGCTGTTAATATTAGCAATAGCTTCTGTTTATTTGCTCGTCTTATTTGCTCGTCTTATTTGCTTGTCATTATGAACACTCCATCCCAATCTTCTGGTGGAGGTTGAATTAAATAGTCTTTGCAACGTTCAATATAGAGTTTCGAACAAAGATCATCTGGTTGGATGGCTAGTGCTTTTTCAAATTTTTCAGTTGCATGAGAAAAGTTTTTCTCATGATAAGAGGTAAAACCGTCATTGAACCATTTTAATTTTTCTAAAGTGTTTTCGGGAGCAGTGTGTTCACCCACCAATTCATAGATTTTTACGGGGAGAAGTTTTCCCTTGACTCGAACCCAATCCACTTCACGAACAATAAAGTCATTTTTAATCGCTTCGTATGTGAATTCACTAATGATAATGCGAGTTCCATATTGTTTGTTAATTCCTTCCAAACGTGCACCTAAGTTAACAGAATCGCCCATCACAGTGTAACTTCTTACAATATCAGAACCCATATTACCGACACTCATTTCTCCCGAATTTAATCCTATTCCGATATCGATGTTTGGAAGTCCTTTTCTCTTGTATTCCAATTGAAGCTCGTTAAGTTTGACCAACATTTCTAACGAACAACGGCAAGCATGATTGGCATGGTCGAGATAGTGAATGGGAGCGCCAAAAAAAGCCATAACAGCATCGCCCATGTATTTGTCTAATGTTCCCTTATGTTCAAAAACGAGCTGCGTCATTGGGGTTAAGTAGCTGTTGAGCAGATCTGAAAGAGCTCGAGGATCAAGTTTTTCAGAGATGGTTGTAAATCCACGGATGTCTGAAAATAAAACAGTGAGGTTTTCTTTTTTTCCACCTAATTCAATATTGCTTGGGTCGGCAAGAATTTCTTCAACGATTGCAGGAGAGACATATTTAGCAAAAGTACCTTTCAGTTCTTTCTTTTTTCGCTCTTCTGTAAAATATTTGTAAAAGGTCAGAAAAAGGTAGATTGAAAAAGTTAAAAAAATGGGAAAAAACACAGAAATTAAATAACCGTTCTTGAAGAAATAAATTTTATCAAAAAAATAGACTGTTGATAAAATTATTGTTGTAATAACCAAGCCCCACACCGCTCCAAGATGGGAGAGAGTTATTGAAAGTCCGATTCCAAGAATCATCAAAAAAACAATCATGTAGAGTTCTTCGTTGGGATGAAGTCGTAGAAAATCCTTGCGAATTAAGTTATCGATTACGTTTGCATGGGTTTCAACTCCTGGAAAATTTTCTTCAAAGGGAGTGACACGTAAATCATAGACCCCAGTTGCGGTTGCGCCAACGAGAAATGTCTTTCCTTTGATGAAATCAGCTTTATTGACTTCAATGTCTTTACTTAAATATTGTCCAAACTCTTTGTTATAAATTCTTTTTTGAATTTTTACTTGTGGAGAATCGCTGAGAAGCTCCGCTGCGCTGAGATAGGCAAACATATGTCTTTTTCCAGCATAGTTGATGATAATTCTTCCTTTTTCGTCTGTTGGTATTGTGAATAAAGGATTTCCCTCGTTGTCTCCAATTCGAACGTCTTTAACGATTTTTTCTGATTGATTTTTTAAATTTAAATCGAAGAAAACTTGAATTTGATAATCGTTTGCTACTAAATAGGAGCGAAGCGCAAGAGAAGGGGCATATTGATTGCCTGAACGAACAAATAAAGGGCTTTTTCGAATGGTGCCATCACTGTCTAAATCAGCAAGAAAAAAACCAGAGTATTCAGTGACGTCGGCAAGTCCTGGAAAGCTGATCCACCATCGGCCGACAGATCGAACGGGATTTTTAAGGTGCTTATCCTTGTAGACTTGAATGCCTTCATTGAAGGACAGTCCTGTGTAGTCGTCGTATTCTGATTGAATTTCAGGCCAAAGACTTTCATATTGATGATAAAAAGGGTCTTCAGAAGTGAGCCATTTTTGACAATATTTAAGATTATTTTCATAAATTTTAAATTCAAGAATTTGTTTTTCATTAAAAGCTAAAAGATCTTCCTCTTGAATATTTAATTCGTTGATAAATTCTTCGGTCATTTGTTCTTGATTAAGAATGAATATTTGTTCAAGAGCGGCGCGAAAAGGTTCAGGCAATTCAATATCATAAGGATCGGCAACAATAAGCGAAGCTTCATTATCCCAATAGTTAAAAGCTCTTGTACGAGAATAAGCAACATAAGCACAGGAGTGCTGGTAGGGGAATAGCCAAAATTGTTGAGGATCAAAGTAGACTCCCATAACAACAGTTTCAGCATTGTTTTCAATTGTTTGAATTAAAACTTGATCTGTGTTTGCGTGTTCAATTTCGTGTTCTAATGCATTAAGGGTGTCAATTGTAGTGGGATTTGTATTTTTTATTTTTTGTAAAGTGCTTAAAGTTTTATTATTGTCTTCTTCGGAAAAAATAACATCAAAGGCAATGATTTTTGCTTGATGATTTTTAAGTTCATTGACAAGATTTGCAATGATGTCTCTTGACCAAGGCCAGCGTCCAATTTTTTCGATAGAATAATCATCAATGGCTAAAATGACAACGTCTTCAGAACCTTCACGCTCTCCACGGTCGAGTAATCGAAAGTCATTCGCTTTTTGATCAATCCAAGTAAAGATTTGGTAAAATAAATTATCAGTAAAATCCGACTCTGCTCGATAAGTATAATATTTTAGAGAACCATAAGTGATCATTAAAGTGAGAATGATTCCAATTGAGCTAGGAGAAATCAAAACATTGAGAACTTTTTTTAAAATATTCATGCCAACTCCAAAGATGATGCTTGTTTAAAATTTTACTCATGAATGAGTTTAATGGCAAAAGATAGAATTAAAAGATTGAAAATGCGACACAACTTAAGTCCATACAAGTCTTAGCCTAAGGTAGTTTAGTCACAATCAAATAGATTTACATAGTGGCTGTTGCGTAACAGTCACGACTTAGAAATAGAAATGAGGGTTTTCTACATAATTGAACGGGATTAAATCAATTGCTGATAAAAATCTAGTCTTAAAGCTGTTGTTCAGGTGAAAGTAATATTGAGATAATATATTGTGGCTGTTTTGCAGTTTGCCGAAAGTGGCTGTTTTGCAGCAGCCACAATTAAATTCAAAGGGGGATTTGTATGCAAACAAAGGTGCATGATTATGGGGATGTGACAATTGTTGAGATGACTGGAACCTTGGATATTGAAACCCAGTTTCGTTTTCGCCAGGCTTGTTTGAGGCATCTTAATGGAAAAAAAGTTGTTTTTAATCTCGAAAATTTAAACTTTGTTGGTTCAAATGGCATTACTCCTTTTGTTGAAACAATTCGATTTTTAGCAAAGAGTAGTCGTGATGGAATTAAAATGTGTGGTCTTCGTTCAGAATTTAAACGAATTTTTATGTCCAATCAAATTCAATCATTAGAAATTTTTGAAGATCAACAATCTGCTGTTCAGTCTTTTTATCTTAAGCCATCAATCCCTCAAGAATTTGAAGAATAAAAATAACGGATTTAAGCGGCAACTAATTTAAACAATCAGCGGGATGTCCTTCACAGCGATAGAGCTCAGTATCAGGTCTTTTTTCTGTTACTTTGCCGCTGACATCTCGAAGAGCTGTGCGTAAGCCTTCTTCAATAACGGGGTGGTAGAAGGGAAGACTGAGCATATCAAAGACAGTAAGTCGTTTTTGTATAGCCCATGCTAAGAGATGGGCAATGTGTTCACCGGAAGGTAGAATCATTTCTGCGCCAAAAAGAATTCCGCTTTTTGGATGCGCATAGATACGAATAAGCCCGACATTTTTATTCATTGTAAGAGCTCGTCCTTGTTTTTTAAATTCAGCTTCTCCAATAACAAATTCTTCTTTGTCGATAAGATCTGAATATCGACGTCCTACCGTGGCAATGTTTGGATCAGTAAAGGTAATTGATAAGGGAGTTCTTCTTTTAAAGGGCTGAGGGGTTTCACGGAGAGCATTATAGCCGGCGATTCGTCCTTCATCAGAGGCCTCATGAAGAATCGGTCGTTCTCCATTAACATCACCAGCGATATATAAATTTGTTCCTTCAATTTGCATGGTGAGCGGGTTAAATTTGGGTATGCCATTTTTATCTAAAGAAAGATTTAAATTTTCTAAACCAAGATTTTTTAAATTGGGTGATCGCCCAATTGAAACAATGGCTTTATCAATTTGTTGATTGCCATTTGGTAGGGATAATTCTAAAGTTGAGTTTCTTTTTTGTAATTGAGCCATAAGAGGAAGATTCAGGTTCATTTCACGTTTAAAAATTTCAATCGCATAGGTGTTAATCACAGGATCAGAAAGCCCACCAATCCATTCCAGTCCGTTGACGGCATAAACAGTAAGTCCAAGACGACTTAAGGCTTGACCGATTTCAAGTCCGATAACTCCAGTTCCAATGACTCCAAGGGATGACGGCCATTGTTGAATTTCAAAAAGAGAGTCTGTTGTGATAAGATCATCTTTAAATTCAACCCAAGGTTTTGGTATAATGGGTGATGAGCCTGTGGCAATAATAAATTTATCGGCTGAGATTTTAAGATTGTTTTCAATTTGTAGAGTGTTTTTGTCAAGAAATTGAGCATAACCTGAAATTTTTTGTTTTTCAGATAAATTTTGGGTGGATTGAACGACGCCAGAAACAAAACGATCACGAAGAGAACGAACACGTTCCATGACTTTGCTTAGATTAACAGTTAAATGTGAAGCATTTTCAATGCCTAGTTCTTCAAATTGAAGGCGTCGATAAAAATCATTGGCTGATTGAATTAAAGCTTTAGAAGGCATGCAACCAACACGTGCGCATGTCGTTCCCCATGGACCTCCATTGATGATAACAAAATTATTTGTAACTTTTTTAATTTCTTTTAAAGCGGAAAGTCCAGCACTTCCAGCTCCAATAATGGCAATATCAAATTGATGACTCATATTTTTTCCTTAGTTAAAAGATACATATTAAAAAACACAATTTAGTTTTTCAAAGTTTTATTTGTTTTTCAAGTAAAACAAATATATAGTGGCTGTTGCGAAATAAGAACAGTTGTTACTATGAAATAACAAAATGAAAA